>NZ_JAENWL010000370.1 GCF_016650095.1 Clostridium sp.
AATCCAGATGGAGAAAAGTTTGATAGCGAGATAATAAGTCTACTAACAAAAGGTGATGTAGCAGGGATATTTAATATAAACTGCGAAATGGTAGAAAATGCTGGAGAATGTGGCTTAAAATCTTATTATATAATGCTTGGAGCAATGTCTGGTAATGAAATAAAGGGAGAACTTCTTTCCTATGAGGGCACCTTTGGAGTTGGATATGCGGTAATGAAATTTAAGCTTAGTATTAGCGACAGAGATATATTATCAGAAATTACGGGAGAAAAAAGAAAAAAATTTAATGAAAGAGTAAAAAATGAAGATGTTTACGTAAGAGTTGCCAGAGAAAGTCTTACTCATTACCTAATAGAGGGCAATTATATGGATGTACCTAACTATGTAACAGAGGAAATGATGAATAATAAAAGAGGTGTTTTTGTATCTCTTAAAAAATTTGGAGCACTAAGGGGTTGCATAGGTACAATTTTTCCAGTAACTGAGAGTATTGCAAGTGAAATAATGCGAAATGCTATTGCAGCTGGAGAAGGTGACCCGAGGTTTGGTAATGTATCAGAGGGGGAGCTTGAGGATATTGTCTTTTCAGTAGATGTTTTGACAGGATCTATAGCATCTTCAAAAGAAGAACTAGATCCTAAAAAATATGGAGTGGTTGTACGCTCAGGAAGAAAAAGTGGACTTTTATTACCGGATCTCGAAGGTGTTAATACCATAGAGCAGCAGATAAGCATCGTGCTAAATAAAGCGTCAATTTCTCCAAATGAAGATTATACAATAGAAAAATTTGAGGTCATTAGGCATAAATAGGAGTTGTTAATATGGAAAAAGAAGCTTTATTTTATGTAATACAAGGAGATAAAATAAGTTGCAAACTTTGCCCTCATAACTGCCTTATTAAAGATGGCGCGTATGGAAAATGTAATGTGCGCATAAATAGAGGGGGCGTGCTTTATGCAGTAAATTATGGGGAGATAACTTCTATGGCACAAGATCCCATAGAAAAAAAGCCACTATATCATTTTAAACCAGGTAGCAAAATACTTTCGGTAGGAAGCTTTGGATGCAATTTTAGCTGTGACTTTTGTCAAAATCATTCTATATCCCAAGAAAGAGCAAGCAGTGAATATATATCTCCAGAAAAATTAGTGGAAGCATGCAAAGGCCTTGAAGATAATATGGGGGTAGCATTTACATACAATGAGCCTTCTATATGGTATGAATATGTATACAATGCATCGAGGTTATTAAAAGAAACAATGAAAGATATAAAGATAGTGCTAGTGACTAATGGGTATATAAAAGAAGAACCACTAAAAATGCTTCTTCCTTATGTAGATGCTATGAATATTGATTTAAAGGCGTTTAATAACAAGTATTATAAAGACATATGTGGTGGGAGTGTTTTGCCCGTACTTAATACTATTAAGATGGCATCAAAAGAGTGCCATGTAGAGGTAACTACGTTACTTGTAAGTGATGAAAATGATTCTAGCTACGAAATTTCTGAAATCGCAGGTTTTATAGGCTCATTAAATAAAAATATCCCACTTCACTTATCAAGATATTTTCCGAATTATAAGATGAAAAATCCTGCTACTAAGGTAGAGGTAATGCTTGAAGATATGGAGATAGCAAAAAAATATCTTAACTATGTATACATGGGTAATGTTGAGAGCAGTGATAACTCAACATACTGCCCAAAGTGCGGGTATAATCTTATAGAAAGAGACGGGTACCATACTCATGTTAATATCAGTGATGATATATGTCCAAAGTGTGGTTATGAAATAAATATTATACTTTAAATTAACTATAATAAAGGAATAGACCACCTATCTTTTAGGTGAGCTATTCCTTTATTATATTATTACATTATTATTTTACTCTTAGAACAAACACATGAGGCGTAAGCCTACCACTTTCAATTTTTATCTCTTGAAGTAATTCAAGCTGCTGATTATCCAATAGAACTTCCCTAAATAATTGTTTTTCTATTGTATAAATAAAGGCCATTCCTCCTGATTTTACAAGGCTAGGAATTTTATTTGCAAATTCACTATATAAGTCTGCATACTTGTTATGAGTTGTGGACTTATTGTCAAAAGGCATATTTGTTATCATCTCATCAAAAAGGTCCGCGGTAGAGTATTCTAATATGTCTTCATCTATTAATTCTATGTTCACATTAGCTGATTTAGAATTTGTCGTTGCAGCTGATATAGCTGTTCTAAATATATCGACTCCCGTTAAAGACTCAAACTGTTCTAATTTAGCTCTTTCAATAAGCATTGTTCCAGTGCCACAAAATGGGTCAATAACGTTAGCACTAGGGTTTATCCATTTTTCTATAGACTTCATTACAATAGCCGCAGTTACAGGATTTATGGATGTAGCTAATTCATTTTTTCTATAGTCAAATCTATTATCCACATAGGAACATAGTTTTATAAATACATTGCAGAAATCATTATTTTCAATTACTCGAATTTCAACTTCATAGTTGGAGGGGCTATTTCTTAAATTTCCACAAGAAAGTTCATCTAATTCTCTAGATAAGTTTTTTACAAATTCTGATCTTTCCCTGTTAGAATCCATGGTTTTAAATTCAACTCTGTACCCAAAGGGAGCATTAGAATCAGATTTATGACACTGATTCAAAAAATCTATAATATTTGCATTCATAATTTCATTTGCTATTATCTTATAATCAAATTCTAATCCTTCACAGGCGTCTAAAGGAAACAATAGTTCATAAAATGTCCTGCAGGTATAAATTTTATCTAAATCACTTTCGTTAATAAGGATGCCCTCATCTACAAGTCTACCGTCTATTGATTTTTCGTCAAGTTCACTTAATGTAACGTGGTACTGATAATTCATAACGGTGAGTATCATAGGTACAGGATTTTCGAATCCTGTAAATTCATGACGCACTGTGGGAGATAATTTATCTATGGCTCTTGTGAGCGCAAGTTTTTCCTCATTAATATGCTTATTAGTTTTTACAAGTGAGCTATCTTCATTACAAGTTTTTTCATTTGATAAGACATTTTCATACATTTTCTGTAGTTTTTCTGCATCAATTGCGCTACCACAGTTCCCTATTGCAAGTACATAGGAATATCTTACAAATAGTTTATCCTCTGAGTTATATGCATTATATAGTGCATCTAAATATGCAGGGTCACCGAGTTCTCCGATAACACCACATACATTTTTTCGTACCTTTGGGTCTGAATGTGCAAGAAGAGAGCTAAGTTTTTCCTTAGAATTACCAATAGTTCGTTTGAACATACCTTTAGGCTTCTCCTTTTTCAAAATATCCCTTATAACAGAAAGTATTGCCCTTGGGTTTTCCTCAGTTATTACTATTGACCATAACATTGGAATTGCATTATTATAATCTAGGGAAAGTTTATTTACTATTGCAGATCTCTGTTTATCATCCGATGTCTTTAAGCTTTCTAAGAGAGCTACGGTATTATTTATTTCTATCATTGTTTCACCTCTTATGTTTAAATTTATTAACTATAAGTATAACCTATATTTTAAGGTAATGGGAGGATATTAGTGTTTTATATGTTTTTATAGTTTATTGCATTGTTTAAGGGTATCATTTTAGTAACTAAATGTTTTAAAAGTGCGTACTTACATTAAAACAATATAGTTGTATAATAATATAGTAGTATATTTATAACAGATAAAGGATAAAAAATATATTAAGA
>NZ_JAENWL010000432.1 GCF_016650095.1 Clostridium sp.
GGGGACAGTTAACAACTAATTTAAAAATAAGTTCAAAAGGCATTAACTGTCCCCAAAGAAACGCAAAGAAACGAAAGCAAAGAAACGAGAGAAACGAAAGTAACAAGTAGGAATAAATAAGTAAGCAAAAACAAGTTGAAACAAGTAGAAATAAGCAGTAGATAGTGAGGAATTAACATGGAAATACTATTGGTAACGAATGTAGTAGATTTAATATTAGCGGTTATGTTAGACTTATTAATTGGAGATCCATATTGGTTTCCACACCCAATAATTTATATAGGAAAACTTATTTCTGAAATGGAAAAGCTCGGCAGAAAGGTATGCAAGACTCATAAGCAAATTAAAACTTTTGGAGGAATTATTGTAACTACAGTAGCATTTTTTAGTTTTATAGTACCCTTTATAATTTTGATGATGTCTAAAGAGTTTTTTTTGATATACCATATTCTCAATATAATATTGCTCTGGACAACAATAGCTACTAAATGCCTTCATAAAGAAGGTAAAAAGGTGTATGATTCTTTACTTAAAAATGATGCTGATGACGCAAGAGTTAAATTATCTTACCTTGTAGGGAGAGATACAAAAGATCTTAATGAATATGAAATAGTAAGAGCTGATGTGGAGACAATTGCAGAAAATACAGCGGATGGTGTTATAGCTCCTATTTTATATGCAATACTAGGGGGAGCACCTTTAGCTATGATGTATAAGGGTATAAATACTATGGATTCAATGCTTGGATATATGAATGAAAAATATAAACATATTGGATTTTTCCCTGCTAAAACAGATGATGTATTTAATTTCATACCAGCTAGAGTAACAGGATTTTTAATTTGTTTGGCAGCACCATTGGTTGGGGGAAATATTGTAGAGAGTTTAAAGGTAATGATAAGAGATAGAAAAAATCATAAAAGCCCTAATTGTGCTTATCCAGAAGGGGCAGCGGCAGGGGCTATGAGGGTTCAATTAGGTGGTACGAATGTATATTTTGGAGAAAAAATGTATAAACCAACTATAGGAAATAAAATAAAAGATTTGGGTAAAGAACATATAATAGATACAATAAAACTAATGTATGGCGCGATGTTTTATTTAGTAACACTATACTCAGTTATGATGTATTTTTGGAGATGATGAAATGATACAACTTATAGGACTAAAGCAAGATGTTAAAATAGAAATCAGGGAGAAGTTTTCCATTATACCAAAACGTCAAGAAAAGTGCTTAGTAGCTCTTTTAAATATTTGCGAAGAGGCAGTTATTTTAAGTACATGTAATAGGACGGAAATATATTTTAAATCCAAGGATGAAGATATTGTAGAAAAAATTTTTGAAGCACTAAATTGGGATAAAACTTTAATAAAGTGTGTAGAAAGTTATAAGGAAGAGAAAGCAATAAAGCATTTAATGGATGTTGTTTGTGGATTTGATTCACAATTACTTGGAGAGGATCAAATTTTAGGACAGGTTCGGGATGCTTATTATGTTGCAAAAGGTTCAAAAACAAATTGCAAGGAACTTCAGAGACTTTTTGAGAATGCTATTGCTTGTGGCAAGGAGTTTAGAACTAAATCTAAAATAAGTGATATACCAGTTTCATCATCTTCCATGGTAGTTAAACAGGCATTGGGTAGAGGACATAAAAACTTTATAATTTTAGGATATGGAGCGGTAGGGGAATTAACCACAAAATATATATTAGAAGGTAAAATAGATTTATTATATATTGCAGTTAGAGATATTCAAAAGGTTAATATAGAAGACGTCAGAGTGAAAATAATACCTTTTAAGGATATAAATAAATATTATGAAGCGGTGGATTGTGTTATATCTTGTACATCTGCTCCTCATACGGTGGTTCATTTAAAGGAGTTGCCTAACAAGAACTTATTATTATTCGATTTGGCTGTACCAAGGGATATTGAAGAAATAGTAAATAAAAATCCATTATATGAAGTATATGACATAGATAAGCTAGTCGGCATCCATGATAGTAATTACAAAAAAAGAGAAGTAGCAATGAAGAATAATAGATACATTGTGGATAAAGCTATAAAAGAATATAAAGAGTGGAAAGCTATAAAAGAGCTATCACCATTTATAAATAAGATAAAACATAATGGTGAGGGTGTTTACAAAGAAAGGCTAGAGACTTTTAAGCACAAGAAAGGTACTAAAGATAATGAAAAATTAGCAGAGATACTTTTGAAGAGTACTTCAAATGCATATGTAAATAGAGCTATAGAGGTATTGAAGGAGGAACATTTGAAAGGGAGGTCTAAAGTGTGCGAGGACATAATAAGCAGGATTTTTCAGCTTTAAA
>NZ_JAENWL010000256.1 GCF_016650095.1 Clostridium sp.
AACATATCCGATATATTATAAAAAGTAGTTACATTTTATAATATAGTTTCATAAAAGATACTAGAGGAGTGATTTTTATGGTTGATAAGTTGGTAAATAACGTTGAATATCCTAAAAATATTGAGTGCTCTATTGAGAAAGTACTAAATGTATTGGAAGGAAAATGGTCATTTTTAATTATTAAGAATCTTTTTGAGGGAACGAGGAGATGACTTTTAATCATCTCCTATGGGGTCGTGTCAGGCACCTAATACTGCTATTATTAACGGCATTGCTGCTCCACCATTAATTATAAATTTGGCTTGTTTTAGCTGTACTCTAATAAACCTTCACTAATAAATGTATTAAAGATATAACAATGATTGAAGAAATTTAAAGAAGATTTCAAAAATAAGAAGGCAACAATATTTTGCTTACCTCTTGAAGCTATATGCAAAACTCCTAAAAAAAGCAAGAGTAATGTCGAATTATGGATGATGATATATATGTATATATGTAATAAAAAGTGATAGTATGAGATAATAAATATTTTAAAAATATAGCAGAATTTACCTTGTAAAAATTTATAGAGACTGATGACGTTATTTATAATTTAAAAATCATTAAGGAGGCTTTGTAATGAAGACTTTATATGCACAAGTAAAAGAAAGATTATCAATAGCAGATAATATGTATGACAGTATTAGAGTCGTTGATCCTATTAATAAAAATTTCATCATTTTTAAAGATGAAAAAATTAAAAAAATTAAGAATACTTGTTATGATTTATGGAATAGAGGGTTGGCATGCCCTAATTGTATTTCAATTAGGGCTTATAATGAAAAAGATACAATTGTAAAAATAGAATATGTTAATAAAAAGGTGATTTTAGTAATTGCTACTCCTGTATTTATAGATGAAAGAATGTATGTTATTGAAATGCTAAAAGATATATCTGAAAACGGAAGAATAGTTAATATTGACACTAATAGTGATGTAAGTGTTTGTGCAGTGATAAACGAAATGAATGAAAAGATTATTGAGAATGAAAAGCAAGAAACAGTTAAGGAAGTTTATGGAGCAAGTAGAGAAATCAGAAATTGGGAAATAAATGATATTAAATTAGAAATATTAAATAAGCAAATTGAGAGTTTAAGAGATGTTTTAAATGAAATGTGTCTAATACCGTATGGAAAAACTCAAGAAAAGCAAAAATTAGCTATTAGTCAGTACTTGGATGAACTAATTGTAGAATACATGAAAAATATTTAACGTAAGCCTAAATATTCTGATAAAGAATTCTGGAGAGGATTATATGAAAATTTCATTTTTCAATTCAATAAAAGTGAGAATAATTATTGCTGTTATTATCATGGTGAGTGTACCTTTTGCCATATTGCAGTCTGTCAATAAGATTTTAATATATAATAAATTGCAGTTGAAAACAGCATATACAACGGAGGCTTTGTCAAGATTAATAGCAACAAATGTGAGTGAATTTATTCAGGGGGCACACGATGCCTCAAATATGCTTTCACGTAATAATTATATTATTAATAATGAAAAAGATGGGAAGTCTACTCTAGAAGCTGCAATAAAAACAATGCCATATTTTAGATTGTTTTATGCACAAGATATGGAGGGTATGCAAACCCTGCGCTCGAGTGGTGAATTAGGTAATCGCTCAGATAGATGGTGGTTTAAAAAAGTTAAAGCAGACCAGAATGCTTTTGTTAGTGAAGCTTATCTTTCTGTAAATAATAATGAATTAGTTAGCTCCATTTATTTGCCACTATTGAAAGATAATAAAATGGTTGGGGTTTTTGGAGCAGATTTTACACTAAATACTATTGAGAGCATTGCCAATAAGTTATTGGATAGAGATATTTCTTATATCGTAATGGATAATAAGGGTAGTGTTTTAACAAGTACAGATTCTAAGCCTGGAGAGTACATTAATTATATAGATTTTACAAAGCGAACAGTGGCTCTTGATAAAAATAATAATTATAAATTAGATGCAAGTGGCCAGCTTGTTACTTCCGTAGAAAATATAAAAATTTCAGATACTATGAAAAGAATTATATCAGGGGCACTAGATAAAAAAACAGAATCCTATCAGTTTAAAGATACTTATAATAATATAGTAGTTGCAGCTTATCAACCGATACAATTGCCCGGAAATTCTGAACCTTGGTCCGTAATTGTGTTTCAGAAACAAACGGATAAGCTAACCCTTAATCTATTAGCAATTATATTTATTTTTCTTCTTCTCTGCAGTATTTTAATAACTTTTAAATTGATAAATATAAATGTGATAAAACCAATTATAGAATTGCAGCATGATATGGAAAAAATTGCTGAGGGTAAACTTGATATAACAGTTGATACTTCAAGTAAAAATGAAATAGGGGAATTAGCAGGAAATATAAATAAAATGGTAACTTCATTAAAATATCATCAGCAAACGTTAGATGAAAATGAAAAGATGGTTGCACTTGGTAGTCTAGTTGCCGGGGTTGCCCATGAAATAAATACTCCTTTAGGGATAGGAGTTACTACATCTTCATATATGCAGAAAATAAATTATGAAAGTAGAAAAGCTTTGGTTGAAGGAATATTTTCTAAAAAAGATCTTGTGAATTATATGGAAGACATGGATGAAAGTCTTGAACTACTTCAATATAATTTGGAAAGAGCTTCTGAGATAATTAAAAGCTTTAAAAGGATAGCCGTTGACCAAACCATTGAATCTATTGAAGAGTTTAATGTTGCAGAATATATCCACAGCATAGTAGTAAGTTTGAGACACGAATACAAAAAACATAATCATAGCTTTAATGTTCAGTGTGATAAAGAACTTTCAATTACAAGCTATCCAGGTATATTGGCCCATATACTAACTAATTTTATAATGAATTCTATCATACACGGTTTTGCTGAAATAGAAAATGGTAAAATAGATATAATTATATTTAAGGATAAAAACATGTTTAATCTTCAATATTCAGATAATGGTTGTGGTATAAGTGAAGAAAATATTAAAAAAATTTTCACTCCATTCTTTACCACTAAAAAGCATATTGGAGGAAGTGGGTTGGGCTTAAGTATTGTATATAACCTGGTAACAAAAAAGCTTTATGGGTCTATTTCAGTAACCAGTAAAATTGGAAAAGGTACAACTTTTATTATTAGTATACCAATTTAGGAGGTTGAACTTATGGCAAGTAAAGATTTTATAGGTATTAATGAAGATTCTTTAAATATTGATTTTTTAGATTCAAAGATAGGAGAAAATGAGGGAAACATTGTGAGAACAAATAGCTTCTACAAGGTTCTTATATCAGATGATGAAGAAGAAGTTCACAAAATGACCAAATTGGTTTTGAAAAGCTTTGAAATGGAAGGTGCAAGACTTAAGTTTTATGATACCTATTCGGGTAAGGAGACTATGGAATTTTTAGATAAAAATCACGATATTGCTATAATATTACTGGATGTAGTAATGGAGGATGATGATGCGGGATTAAGAGTAGTAAAGTACCTTCGAGAAACTTTGAAAAATAATATTACTCGTATAGTACTTCGAACTGGGCAACCTGGTAAAGCACCTGAAAATAAGATAATTGTTGAATATGAAATTGACGACTATAAGTCTAAAACTGAGCTAACTATCCAAAAACTATTTAGCACCATGTATGTATGTCTTCGTGCACATAAAAATATTAAAAGCTTAAATAGACAGAAAGTCGGTTTGAGCAAGGTTATTAATGCATCTCAAGATTTATTTAAATACCATTCCTTTACTGAATTTATAAATGGAATGCTTATACAGGTAATGTCCTTATATGATGTTGATGTTGACACTATTTATATTAGAGATGAAGATAGAGTATTTGATGGAATGGCTTTTATTCAAATTATGGATTCAGCAAAAATTTTAGCCGCAACTGGGAAATATGAACATCTAATTGGAAAACCACTTGACTTTAGCAGTTGCCATGAGGATATAAGGAAGATTGTAAAACAAATTCAAGAAAGTAGAGAAGATGAACTGGTTTTACGTCAAGGAGATTTTCTGGCAATCTATAAGCAAAGTAGTGATAAGCTAATTAAAAATTATATTATTTTGGAGACTAAAGTAAATTCTGATAATATTGAAATAATTAAAATATTTTTGAATAACTTTTCACTAGCAGTAGATAATTATATGATTAATATGAATGCTCATGATACTCAAAATGAGATAATTTATAGAATTACTGAAGTTGTGGAAAATAGAAGTAATTCTACAGGATCCCATTCACGAAGAGTTTCAGAAATCACAAGAATATTAGCTGAAAAATTGGGTTATAACGATGAACAAGTTGAAACTATATCAATGGCAAGTGTGATGCATGACATTGGTAAAATTGCCATTGATGACAGTATATTATTAAAACCTGGAAAGCTTTCCATGGATGAATTTAATAGCATGAAAAAACATACTACGACAGGGTATAATATTTTAAAGGATTCAAAATTTCCATTGCTAAAGATTGCAGCAGATATAGCACATTATCATCATGAAAGATACGATGGTAATGGCTATCCAGACGGTAAAAAAGGTGGAGAAATACCAAAAGAATGTGAAATTGTAGCAGTTGCAGATGTATTTGAAGCACTTGTTTCAAAACGCTGCTATAAAGAGCCCTGGTCTAGGGAGAAAGTAATCCAGTATTTTAAAGAAAGCAGAGGCACTCAATTTTCACCTGATGTAGTTGAAGCTTTATTATGTAAAGAAGAGGAAGTTTTTAATTTAATAATGACATTACCTGAATAAAATTTGGGGGTGGTATAATGAAAAGAGTAATAATTATTTTAAATTTAATACTAATTCTTTCCATAGTTATAATATTTTCTGGATGTAATAAAAAGCAAGATATTATTATAATAAAATATGCTGCCTGGAATTTGGGACCAATAGAGAAAAATAGTGTTGAAAGACAAATGATTAATGCATTTACAAAAAAACATACTAATATTAAAGTAGAAATAGATGAAAGTTTCGTGAAAAATTATGATGCCACATTGAAAATTGACGCTGAAAATAATAATTTGCCGGATGTATTTATGTATGGTAGCAATCCACAAGCCAATACTAATGGTTGGTGTGCTGATATTACTGATATTGTTAGTAAAGATAGTGAATGGATAAATATTCCTCAGGCCTTTAGAGAAGCAGTTCAAGTAAAGGGTAAGATTATTGCTATACCTACAAGCATGTATTTATATGGTTATTTTTATAATGAAGATCTTTTTAAAGCACAGAAAGTACAGGTGCCAAGTAATAATTTATCTGTAAATGAATTTGAAACCATGGTGAAAAAAATGACTAATATAAATAATGGTAGTATTGGGTTAGCTGATGAGAGCAGCATTATTGAATGGTATCCAGCTGCAGTTAATAAAAAATTTGGTTGGTACACTTGGGACGGAGGAAAATTTAACCTTAATTCAAATGAATTTAAAGCTGGAGTAAATCTAGCAAAATCCATTTATACAAATAAGGAGACTTATGCTAATCTTTCAGAGAAAGAAAAGATAAAATTAAAGGG
>NZ_JAENWL010000092.1 GCF_016650095.1 Clostridium sp.
AAAAACTTTACCAAACTTACTACGTAAGAATTTGCTTAGTATGTCTATCGCAGATGAATTGAATATTTTTATTTATCCTGAAGACTTTCCAACAAATATTTCAAATTCAGAGGATTTAAAAATATTAAAAGAAAATTTCAAGGAATCTGAAGTTTACTTTGTTGCTGGCAGTGATGTAATTTTAAATTCTACATGCTATAAAAAGCCTATCACTGAAAACTCTATACACAATTTCCCACATATAATTTTTGAAAGGGGAAAAAATAAGCATTTAGAAGAAGCTACAAAAAAAATTCTTGGTGAAATCAAATTAATAAATCTTTCTTCTACTTATGCGAATATTAGTTCTAGTCAAATTAGAAATTATATTGATGATAACCGTGATATTTCAAGTTTAATTGATCCGCTTGTTCAGCAGTATATTTATGAATATGGCTTTTATCAAAGAGAACCACTAGACAAACTTTCTTTAGCCGCTCCTAATATAGATATTGCGTTTGCTGAAGAATTTACTGATGCTTTCATAAAAAAACTTTCTAATTCCTGTAATGATCAAGAACTTGTTTTACAAATTTTAATTAAACTTTCAAAAAAAATCTCACCCAAACTTGTAATAATTAAAAACATCCTAACTCATGAAATCCTAGGTTTTGCATCAATGCACTGGATTCGTTCCAATAATTTGTACAAAGAATTAAATGATGATAAATTATCAAGATATGTTCGTGAAAACGCATCCGGTAGAATTATTCTTATTGATTTAATGTATATAAACAATAAAGAAAAATATAGAGCGCTCGAGAAAATACTTATTACAGAATCTTTAGCCTATGCATTATCTAGAGACTATGAATATGCAATTTTCAAACCGATGCTGCAAGAATTATATGGTCCTTCTTTAACTGAACTTCTGTATTTACAAGGTTTTAAAAAAGTCGAAACCACTGACCCTAGTTTAACTGCCTTAGTAGTAGATATGAATAATCCTTGCATATTAAATCTAGACATGGAAAATATTCTTAAAGAACCTTTTAGAAGTAGTCCAAGAGTAAATCAAGTTATTTGCGAAACAAGAAAAGTTTTGCAAAAGGCACTTACTAATTTATACCCTGGTGAATTAGTATTATCCTTCGATAGTGATGTTCTTCATCAAAAAATGATAAAAAAGGTATGCAGTGAAAATAATGTTCCAATTAAAATAAGTCACTCAAAGCAAAAGGGCGATGCTATGTGTGTACCTTTTGGCGATATGCTTGATAGATATTTAGTTCCAAATACAGTTACTAAATCATTGCATACTGAAAAATTTTTCACCCCTGATGTTAAGGAATTTAATATTGGAGAAGTCCCTTATTACTTAAGTCTTGAGCATCAAATTAAAATGATAAAATCCTTTAATAGACCTGTAATACTTGTTGATAACATACTTCACAAAGGTTATAGAATAAAAGCTTTAGATCCTCTCCTTCGAAAAGAGTCGGTAAATGTAAAAAAAATTATTGTTGGAATCCTATCAGGGCGTGGAAAAGACCTTATGGATATGCAGAAAAGGGAAGTTGATAGTGCTTATTTTTTACCAAAACTTAAAAACTGGTTTAATGAAAATACACTATATCCCTTCATCGGTGGAGATTCGCTTTGGAGAGGATTTTATCCAAAAAGAAACTTGCTTCCGTCCATTAATTTAATTCTTCCTTATACTTACCCAGTTTTTGTAAAGAATACTTCACAGATGAATATTTACGAATTGTCTAAGGTGTGTATTGAAAATTCTATAGAGCTTTTAAAAGTTTTAGAAAATGAATACCATATTTTATATACACGGAACTTAACATTAGCTTCCCTAGGTGAAGTATTTACTCTTCCACGTTGTCCTGATATTGGGCGCGATATGCACTATGACTTAAATATATCCCCATCCCACTACCTAGAAAATGATTTACAACGATTGCATAGACTAGATAATATGTTATAAAAAGGAAATTTTAATTCAAAATAATTAGAAGGAGGTGCTTTAGAATGTTTTACTATATGTGCAATGAAAAACTATTAATATCTAAAGATGAATATAGTAATATGAGTGTTATATCTGAAATCCAAGCAGAAAAATATACAGGCATGATTTTTGCTCTGAGTAGCCTTAATCCGGAAAGTTCGCGTAGAAGTTTTTCTGTATCCCATGAAAATTTTCTCTTCCTAAAGGAGGAAAACTTAAATTTACTTGTAAATCCTAAAGCGTCCATTGCAAACGTGCCTCAGTGGATAAAGCTTGCTATTAAAAATAATAGAGTTACATCTTTGAACACACAATATCCTAACTGGCAGGAAGTTTTAACTTATAATCAGCCTACTAAATGGAGAATACATGTGGTAGGGCTGGGAGATGTTGGTGGTACTTTGCTTACTGGTCTAAGACTTTTAGGTGTGGAAAAAATTCATTGCTTAGGACTTTATGATAGAGATATAAGTCGCATGGAACGCTACAAATATGAACTTAGTCAAATTCTATCACCAGATATGAAGGAAAGTTCTATAGAAATAATGTCTTTAAGCGAAGAGGGAGTGTTTGACTGTGATATGTTTGTATTTTGTGTATCTGTTGGAGTCCCTGCGGTAGGTAAAGAGGCAGAAGATGTTCGATTAGTGCAGTTTAAAGGCAACTCTAAAATTATTGGGCAATATGCTACCCTTGCACGTGAGAAAAACTTTAAGGGTATATTTGCTGTAGTATCAGATCCAGTAGATTTGCTTTGCAAAGTAGCATTTATCGAAAGTAATAAAGATAGTGCTGGGCATTCAGACTTTAAGGGTTTAGCACCAGAACAAATAAGAGGATACGGTTTAGGTGTTATGAATGCTCGGGCCTGTTATTATGCTTTGAAGGAAGATACTACAAAACATTATATTCATGAGGGTAGAGCTTTTGGTCCACATGGGGATGGTCTCATAATAGCCGATAGTATTGCACGCTACAATGAATCACTTTCTGAAGCTTTAACTTATAGTACTAAGACTGCTAACTTAGAAATTCGCAATACAGGCTTTAAACCCTATATTGCCCCAGCTCTTTCTTCTGGTGCCTTGTCAATACTTGCCACTATTAATTCACAGTGGCATTATAGTGCTACCTTTATTGGAGGTACTTTTATGGGTTGTAAAAATAGACTTCTCCCTTCCGGCAGCCAGCTAGAAACCTTGGACCTAAATGAAGTACTACTTAGCAAGCTAAATTCAACCTACAAACTTCTTAGTGAATTCATATAATTTTAAAAGGAGGTTTTTATGAAGGATTTATTTGTAATTATACCTAACAAAAATATATCTCCCATGCTTTCAGAAATGATAAAAGAGGTGACTTCTTACACAAATTATACTTTAATTGAGGATTCTAACAATATTCCCAATCTTCAAAATAAAAAAATATTCTTTGCTTGTGAGCTTACAGATATAGATTGTGATGTTGCAATGCTTGAGTTTTTTTCTAAATTAACTAAAAAAGGTGACAAATGCCTTTTAGGCTCCGTTGCTGCACTCCTCATTCATAGCAATACTGAGCATGGTACCAAACGTACAAGTCAAGATATTATATACCTTGCAAACAACTTAGGGTGCTCTTTCATCGGTCATAGTGTGGTGGAAGCAACTTCGACGCTGAGGAATTTTTTTACTTGGAAAAAGATATTGGATTTACCAGTAGAAGAAATTTGTTTAAAGATGTGTTCAAGGCTCAGAAACAGATTACTAGAATATAACCCAGTTACCATAAATAATCCTAAAATATTAGTGCTATACTCAAGTCCACATAAAACTTCTAATACTTTGGATTTATGGCATTTGATCTCAATGCATCTTTATGATTACAATATCAAAGAACTACAAATAGAAAATGGGGAGGTTTTAGACTGTAACGGTTGCTCTTATAAATTATGCACTCACTACGGCACGAAAAAAAAGTGTTTTTATGGAGGAATCATGGTCAATGCTGTCCTACCTGCTATTGAAAAATCTGATGTAATAATATGGCTATGTCCTAACTATAATGATGCAGTAGCTGCAAACTTAACAGCTGTAATAAATAGACTCACAGTACTATATCGGAAAATACAGTTTTATGATAAAACCATTTTTGCAGTGGTTGTATCTGGTAATTCTGCAAGTGATTCTATTAGTAAACAATTAATTGGAGCTTTAAATGTAAATAAAGGCTTTAGATTGCCACCATATTATTCCATAATGGCTATTGCTAACGACCCTGGTGAAATTTTTAATATTCCACAAATTGATGAAAAAGCTGACTTCTTTGCAGAGAATATAAAGAAGGAAATAAAAGCCTAAGGTGCTTTTATTTCCTTTTTTAGTTACTAGCTATTTTTTAAAGATTCCTTTATCTGAATTATAGTTTTATTCAAAATCGGATGGATAGCATAAGGTGCTATATCGCACAGTGGGTCTAAAACAAACATTCGCTCCTGCATTCTTGGATGAGGTAATATTATTTCGTCTTGAGTGCTAATAATATTATCATACAATAATACATCCAAATCTACCGTTCTAGGACCCCATCTTATAACTCTCTCCCGTTTTAATTCCTTTTCTATAGATAACAGAAATATTACAAGTTCCAATGGATTTAAAAGTGTTTTTACTTCAATAGCACAATTTAAGAAGTCCTCTTGTTCTAGATATCCTACTGGCTTCGTTTCATAAAATTTTGACGTCTTTGTTATTTGAGTATGACATGAATTGCTTATAAGCTCTAAAGCTGCTTTTACATTTTTCTCTTTGTCCCCCATATTTCCACCTATACCAATATAAGAAATATGCCATTTTCTATCTACCTCTACCGCTGCATATTCAAGTGGTTTTCCAATAGGAGCCCAAGGTTTTTTGATTTTAACCTTTACTCTTTGAACTAAATCATATTTTAAAAGTATAAATTCAGCTAACTTTTCTGTAGCTTTCTCTATTAAATTATAGTTTTCTTTTTTAAATTCCTCCTCCACTAGGTGACAAAGCTCACCATAGTGAACTGTCTTAGTTAAGTCATCAGTGGTGCCTGCTTCTCTTAAACTAAGAGAAAGCTCCAATGAAATTAAGAAACGTTGCCCTAAGGTTTTTTCCTCTTGAAAAACACCGTGGTGTCCATAAACTTCTAAGTCTTTTATGTATATTTTATCCATACTATTGTCTCCTCTTAATATCTAGTGCATCTACACTATATTTCTTTATAAATAATAAGGTTTTTAACCTCTACATATAGCATCTGTCATAGCGCAAACTCTTTTATTTTCTTTTATATCATGCACCCTTATAAATTCGCAGCCCTTCATAATACCTATAGCAGTAGTTGCTAGTGTCCCCTCAAGCCGTTCATTTGCAGCGAGTCCTAGTGCAAATCCTATCATGGATTTTCTTGAGGTGCCAAGAAGTACAGGATACCCTAAGCTATTCAGCTTTTCTAGGTTATTCATAGTTTTTAAATTATCCTCATAACTTTTTGCAAAACCAATACCTGGATCTAATATTATATTTTGCTTAGGTACTCCTGCATTTAATGCAATTGCTATGCTTTCCTCTAAATCCTTTAATACATCTTCAATTAAATTATTGTAATTTTTATTTTCTCTATTGTGCATTAAGCAGCAAGGAACATTATACTTAGCAGCTACTTTCGCCATATATGGGTCCTTCTTAAACCCCCAAACATCATTAATCATGTCTGCACCAGCCCTTACTGCAAGTTCTGCAACCTTGCCTTTATAAGTATCCACAGAAATGGGGACCCTTATTTCCTTCTTTAAAGCCTCTATAATAGGCACTACTCTTTTTATTTCTTCTTCTGCGCTTACTAATATGTGACCTGGTCTTGTAGATTCTCCACCAATATCAATAATATCTGCTCCCTCAGTCACCATTATTTTCGCATGCTTTATGGCTTTTTCAATATCATTAAATCTCCCCCCATCAGAAAACGAATCTGGGGTAACATTTAAAATCCCCATTATGTAAGTTCTTTTGCCTATTTCAAAATCTACGTTACCTATTTTCATATATTGCCTCCTATAACACCTTATCTACTCTCAATTACGTCTAGTATATTATCTTCATATTTCTCTTCTCATCTGGCCATTTGCATCCATCAATAGCTATACAGTGAGCACAATATCTTGAAAGCTTATCACACTTATATAATATATCACTTAAACTATTTAAATTTTCAGTATTAATTCTATGGTTTCCTATAGCATAAAGAATCTCATCAATTTCTTTATTATCATATTTGCACTGCAGTAATACATTCTTAGCAATTGGCAAGCTAGCAATATTATGTGGTGTCCCATTTTCATACTGTGTGCCTCTACCTATATCATGCAAAAATGCAGTTGCATAAATCATGTATTTGGGTATATTTAAAGTATTTTCTAAACTCATGATATACATAAGTCGTGCCACATCTAGAAAGTGTTGCATATCATGTAGGCAAAATTCTCTGTGGTTTTCAAAGTTTTCAATCTTCTTTAAATTATACACAAAAATATGGTTTTCTATAATAAGATTGATTTTATCATTCATTAAATTATTATCTATGATTTCTCAACCCCTTTAGCGTTAATGTTTATTCCTTATAATTTTCTACATATCTATCATAATACCTTTTTATTTCAGTTACAACCACACTTTCATTACCTATTATATCAAATAATAAGTATTATTTATTACAAACCCCTTTAAATATTCTACATTATTAGTTAAAATGGTACTAAACACATAAAAATAGAATAACATACTTAATTGTCTTTTATTTGAATGTGTCTTAACTTTAAATAGAGGTGGTTATATGTACAATCGAGGAGATTTCCATCTTCATACAAATGCATCTGATGGAAAACTAAGTCCCAAGGAATTAATTCATACGGCTTTCATAAACGGTTTAGATATTATTGCAATAACAGATCATGATACTACTTTAAACGTTGAGGAAGGCATTAGCGAAGGTATCAGTAAAAATATAAGGGTAATACCTGGTATAGAACTCTCCACTATTCACAATAAAGAAAGCATTCATATTTTAGGTTATTTTAAAGACGATAAGTATAAAAATGGAGATTTTCAAAATTTCCTGAAAGATATGGAGATTTATAGAATATCGAGAGCTGAAAAAATAGTAGAAAATCTTGATACTTTTTTCAAAATAAAATTAGATTATCAGAAAATTTTGGATGATGCGAAAGGGGTAATAGCAAGACCTCATATAGCTAAGGCCATAATGAATGCTGGTTATAAATATGATTGGAAATATATATTTGATAATTTGCTCTCAGACGATAGTCCAGCATATGTGCAAACAAAAAAAATTTCAACAGAAGATGGTATAGACATGTTAAAAAAAGTTAATGCATTAGTTGTGCTTGCACACCCGGTGCTAATTAAAAATTCTTCTATAGATGAAATGTTACGCTTTAATTTTGATGGTATTGAAGCAGTCTATCCAATAAACACAAAAAAACAAAAGGCGTTTATGAAAGGAAAAGCTAAAGAATACAATAAGTTCATTACTGCTGGTTCAGATTTTCATGGAATTACAACCTCAGATACCAGTCATGGTGTTATAGGTTCAGTTTTCTTAAGCCATAATGACCTAGCTACTTTTGTTAATGCATTAGATTCATAAAATAAAAAAGTATATATTACTAGTAATGCGTTCACTTCGCTAAGAACTACTAATTTTATTTTTAATTAATCTGCTAAAAAACATAAACTCGCTTTCGCTCAAACATATGTTTTTCTTAACGCATCTTAATTAAAAATAAAATAAGAAGTTCTAAAGCTTGTTCAAATGCATTATACGTAATATATACTTTTTTTACACATTGAAACATTTATGATTGAACGATGTTCTTATATTATGTTTTTAATTGCAACATAATATAAGAACATTACTTAATTAGTAATATACACTTTTCTTAAATCTCAATTAAAAATGCTTCATAAGCTCTAAATGCTTCATAGATATCTGCTTTACTTGCAATTTCCCATGGTGCATGCATATTATGAAGAGCAACTCCTGAATCAATAACCTGCATACCATACTCAGCTAATATATAAGCTATAGTGCCACCGCCGCCTTGATCTACTTTCCCAAGCTCTGATGTTTGCCATGAAATTTTATGTTTTTCCATTATAGTCCTAAGCTCTGCAATAAATTCTGGGTTTGCATCGTTGCATCCGCCCTTTCCTTTAGAACCAGTATACTTGTTTAAAACTATACCTTTCCCGAAGTATGCAGAATTGCGTTTTTCCATAACTGACGGAAAGTTTGGATCATAAGCTGCACTTACGTCTGACGATAACATTTTTGAACTCGCTAATGCTCTTCTTACTTTTAGCTCACTATAATCTCCCATTAAATTAACAACTTCAGCTACTGTGTTTTCAAAGAATTTTGATTGCATTCCCGTTGCACCAATACTTCCAACCTCTTCTTTATCCACAAGTAATACAACACAAGTTTTGTCTGTGTCCTTAATGTTCATTAATGCTTCATAAGAAGTGTACGCACAAACTCTATCATCTTGCCCATAGGCCATAACCATACTGCTATCTAGTCCATAGCTTCTAGCTCGCCCTGCAGGTACTACTTCGAGTTCTGATGATACAAAATCTTCTTCGTCTATATCATACTTATCATTTAATAGTTTTAATATATTTAATTTAACTCTATTTTTAGCATCCTTATCCTCTACTGGTATGCTTCCCATGAATACATTTAAATCTTCTCCTTCAATACCTTTATCTAAAGTCTTTTTCATTTGTTCTGCCGATAAGTGAACTAGAAGATCTGAAATTCCCACTACTGGTTCTTTTTCATCTTCTCCAATTACTATATTTACTACCGTGCCATCCTTCTTAATTACAACACCATGTATCGCTAAAGGTAGCGTTACCCATTGATACTTTTTAATTCCACCATAGTAATGTGTTTTAACTAATGCTAAATCTGAATCCTCATATAATGGATTTTGTTTTAAATCTAGTCTTGGTGAGTCAACATGAGCACCTAAAATTTTAAAACCCTTTTCAATAGGCTCAGAACCGATTAAAAATAAGGCTAAGGTCTTTCCCATACAGTTTGCATAAACTTTATCACCAGCTTTTAATTTAGCACCTTCATTTATGTACGTATCAATGTCCTTGTAACCATTCTTTTTAGCTAGTGCAACAAACTCTGTTACACATTCTCTTTCAGTTTTACATTTTGATATAAAATCTATATAATTATCAGATAATTTAAATACGTCTTTAAAATCACCTTCAGTATATTTGTCCCAAGCTACATCATATTTTTTTTCTAAACTTTTAACATCTGACATGTTTATTTCCTCCTTAATATAAATTGTATTCATTTTACCATTTTATTTGTCTATTCATTACGCGCTTTAGTTATTTCCTCTATTCTCATATTTATAGTTTCAACAGGAGTTATCTTAGAATTTAAACTGTATCTATAATTAGCTGCTGCCGCTTCAATAATCACAGCTATATTTCTACCAGGTCTAATTGGCAACGTTATTTTTCTTACAGGCACATTTAATATATCCATAAATTCATTATCTATACCAAGCCTATCATATTCTTCATTCTCATTCCACTGAGTAAGTGAAATTAATAAACTAATAGTCTTAGTGTTTAAAACGGAACTCATACCATAAATTGCTGGAATATCTATTATCCCCATGCCTCT
Source organism: Clostridium sp. (assembly GCF_016650095.1). Taxonomy (GTDB): domain Bacteria; phylum Bacillota; class Clostridia; order Clostridiales; family Clostridiaceae; genus Clostridium_AD. Next base: position 9,743 of record NZ_JAENWL010000092.1, read on the forward strand.
GACTTCCAGCATGCCTGATGTTATGTATGGACAATTTCCGAGGAGCATTCCGTCAATTTCTTTAATATCTACCGCATCGTCTGCAATCAACCTATGTCCCCGCTTTATTAATTCTAACGCACATTCACTCTTACCTATCCCACTTTCTCCAGTTACTAATATTCCTATACCATAAACATCTACAAGCACTCCATGTAGCCTAGTTTCTGGAGCTAGCTTAGTATCTAAGTAACTTGTAAGCTTATTAATAAATCTTGTGGAAATTAATTTCGTTCGTAAAACCCATCGCCCGTTTTCTCTTGCTGCATCCACAATTTCTTTATGTGGCACCAAATCCCTAGTAATAATAACACAAGGCGTATCTAATTTAAAATATCTGTTTAATCGTTTCTTTCTAAGTTCTTCTTCCATGCAATCTAGAAAACTCCACTCTGCCATGCCAATTAGTTGAACTCTCTTGCTTTCAAAATACTCGTAAAATCCTGCAATTTGAAGTCCTGGTCTATTAATATCGCTAACATTAATTAGTTTACTGTTATCTCCTTGTACTAAAACCTCTAAACTAAAATGCTCTATTAATTCTTCTATGGTAACAGCCATTTAAACTCCCCCGTTTATATATTTCTAAATTTATTGTTTTTAAGGCATCTTTGACTTGTTGTTTTTTTAAATCTAATCATAATCTTATACTTTTTTAATTGTATCTAGTTGCGATCTAAAATTTCTTTTAACATTATTAACATATTTTTGTCTCAATTCCTGTTGCTCTACTTTCTCTTCTTCTGTAAGGCCCTCTTCTTTACTTTTTTTATAAAGGTAATTTATTCTGCCAGTTAATTCATCGCTATTCATAATATCCCTCCCAGTATTTTTAACTTTTTTATATATCAAGTTATTTTATTCATAAATATTCTAGACCAAACATATTCTATTTTTATAATTATAGCACAAGAAAATTAAGACCTTTTTCGTCATTTACAAATTATTACAAATGACTTAATCAAACATATCTGTAGTGTTTTTGGTATTTTTTTACCATTTAACTCTTATTTATTTCTTATTTATTTCTTGAAATTATAGCCTATTTTGTAGT
>NZ_JAENWL010000447.1 GCF_016650095.1 Clostridium sp.
ACCTTCCCAAATTTTATTTGTACAAATTTAGGAAGGCACTCAGTAAACATATTTAACAAATTATTTAATTCATCTCATATTCTCTCGAATATAATTTTTCCTTCATCAACTATATGCTTCTTAAGATTGTCATTTGATATACTTTCATAATGAAGTATATCAAAAAAATAAGGTAAAGGCGAAGTTTCATTTAAATAATCATCTAGGTTAAAAATAACCTCACTTGTTATCTGCTCACCAAAAATAGCTATATCAACATCTGAGCCTTTCTTATAATTCCCCATCGCTCTGCTTCCAAATATAATAGCCTTTTCTATAGTTTCAAATTTTGCTATTGCATCTTTAATATATTGAATATCTCTATCTATTAATCCAAACATACTATAATTCCCCCGATAATCGATCATTCATTTTTTTAAGTTCTGGAAAATATAGTTCCACTATTTCTTTTGACATTTTATCAGCTAACATTTCATCATAAGTATGTGTCGTCAGATTCCTGTTTGCTAATGCTTCTATCCATACATGACCATTATCTATTAACCCAATTTGAAAGGCTTGCTTAATTGCTTCTCTTGGACTCTTTACAACATATCCTTCAGCTTCTAAATAATCTTTTAATACCTTACAGGCTAATTCAAAAGTCATTTCAAAAAATTGAATTATACCTGCTTTTTCTAGTTCTGAAGTTATTTGTTGTTTTGAATATTTCTCCATCAACTTATATGATTTATTGAAATTCTCGAATCTCTGTTTCCATCTAATATCCTTTAAGTTATCCATAAATACACCTCTTATATATAGTATATATTAATATCCTATTTGTACAAGCACCAATGACAAGTAGAATAGCCGATTGAAAGGAAGATTGATTTATCTTCTTCTTTGGCTTATGCAAAGGCTTCCTCTCCCCATGAATTCCAATTTACTGGATTGTGGGCATGTTGCAGAAGGTATGGAGACTTTTCATTAATTAATTTATTAGGTTTTCTATTTTGATTAATAGTTTCTGGTTTAGTCATAGCTACAACAACTCCTATCAAATATGTATTAATGATATTATGCCCAAGGTAACTACTTTAAGTCTCTATAAGAAGTATCATAAATTTATATAAGGTTTGTTGGGTTATAAAAGAATGTTATGATTTAAACTATTCCTTTCGTAACCATCCAGCAGGTTTCCTTTTTGCTCCAATATAGTATTGGTTTTCTTTGGTAATAAGTTCATATCTTTCTCTTTTTTTACCATAAACATTCTGTTGAATAACTTCTACATAATCAGATGTCACTTCTGTTACAATGGCAACATGTCCAAAGTTTGTGTCTGTAAAAACGATTAAATCATCAGGTTCAGGTTTAACATTACCTCCATTCCTATATTGAACTAAATCTCTACGTTTGTTTAATTCTCCTTGTGGCACATCCGAATCAAAGAAATCCTTAGCATTCCCATATACATCAGGCATTTTATGCTCTTTTGCTTGATGATAAAACCTTTTTATATATTCTACGCATTGCCATTTCTGACCATAATAGTACCCATCTTCACTATAATTCTTGCCATACGCTTTTGTATAAATGATACCATTGTAATATATATCTACATTTTTATAACTATCTATTTCTTTTCCTATCATTTTTCTATCTCTTAAAATATAAAATCCTCCACCTACTAACACAATAATAATGATAAATATAAATAATTTCAGCCACTTATTTCTCATATCTCTTTCCTTTCAATTTGATTCATAATA
>NZ_JAENWL010000359.1 GCF_016650095.1 Clostridium sp.
ATCTGGTGATTATGGCATGAAGGTAACACTCCTTCCCATACCGAACAGGTCGGTTAAGCTTCAATGCGCCAATGGTACTGCAGGGGTAACTTTGTGGGAGAGTAGGTCGTCGCCAGGTAAACATGGTTTACTAGCTCAGTTGGTAGAGCACATGACTTTTAATCATGGTGTCCGGGGTTCGATTCCCCGGTAAGCCACCAAAAAAGCACTTCTTTATGAAGTGCTTTTTTTTATTTTAATTGAAAATATGTTGCATAACACATTGAGAAAATAACATTATTAGTTTAGAATGAATATATGCATAAATAAAAGGGAAAAGGAGCGTGATCTTTTGTTTCAATCCGTAGTTGATTTTTTTGCGAAGGACAAAACACAATATATTTTTAAAGATATAGCTTTGTACAAACTTAAATATGTAGGATTAGCTATTGGAGTTTTCCTATTATTTGTATTATTAAAAAAGGTATTTACAAAACATGTATTAAAAATTATATTAAGGATGGCTAATAAAACAAAGTTTAATGCAGATACCAAAATAGTAACTGCTTTTCAAAAACCTGTAACTAATTTTTTTGAAGTGCTAGGATTTTATTTTGCTTTTAAAATTTTAATTATTGCAGATATTCCAATTGATATTATATTCATGGACAGGGTGTTTAGTTCTGCTGTAATAATTTTAATATTTTGGGGACTATATAATCTTACTGAAGAATCTTCTCTGTTGTTTGAGAAGATGCGTAAGGCATATGATATAAAAGTAGATAAAATACTATTACCATTTATGTCAAAAACATTAAGAATTATTCTAGTAGCAATAGTTATCACTATAGTTGCGGAAACCTGGGGATATAATATTCAAGGGTTTGTTACTGGTCTTGGACTAGGGGGATTGGCATTTGCACTAGCAGCAAAAGATGCTGCAGCTAATATTATTGCAGGTATTTTTATAATATTAGATAAACCTTTTTCTTTTGGAGATTGGGTTAGTATCGACACTATAGAAGGTACAATAGAGGAGATTACGTTTAGAATTACCAAAATAAGGACCTTTGATCAAGCATTAATAATAGTTCCAAATTCAAAATTAACTAGTGAACCTGTTACAAATTTTAGTAGGAGAGGAAAACGGAGGATTTATTTTAATTTAGGAGTAGTTTATGGAACTTCTAAGGAAAAATTAGAGAGCTGCGTTACGAACATTAGAAATATGATAGAGAATCATCCTGATGTTAATAAAGAAGGTAGCTATGTTAGATTTGATAAATTCAATGACAGTAGTTTGGATATTTTTATATATTTCTTTGTTAATACAACAGAACTAGCGGAGTACTTAAAAATAAAGGAAAGTATTAATTTCAGTATAATGGATATAATGCAGCAAGAAGGAGTTTCAATTGCATTCCCAAGCACGAGTGTTTATGTGGAAAGCTTACCCAATAAAGGAAAAGAAGAAGATTCCAAATTTGAAGATATACTTAAGAAAAGTAAAACTTCAATAGAAAAATAACTTTACTTAAAGAGATTATATAAAATTAATTAGCAGCAGTAACTTATAAAGTTACTGCTGCTATATTTATACCATTTAAAATAAAACCCTTTTTTCAATTACAAGTGGGAATTCTTCATCACCATTAAGCTCTTTACCTTTATCTATAATTACGTTTTTATCTATTATAACATTAAAGAGCTTAGAATTTTCTTTAATTTCACAGTTTTGAAGGATGACACTGTTTCTAATTTCAGCACCTTTATGAACCACAACTCCTCTTGATATAATACTATTTTCAACAAGTCCTTCTATAATACAGCCATCTGCAATTATCGAACTTTTTACTTTGCTTTCATGGTCATATTTAGTAGGTGGTTTATCAATACTTTTTGTAAAAATAGGCCCATTTTTGAAAAATAATTCTTTAGTAGTTTTTAGGTTTAGCATGTCCATATTAGTTTTATAGTAAGAGCTTACTGAATTAACACATTGAAGGTAGCCTTTAAATTCATAAGCTGTAACCTTTAAATCCTGAAGGCTTTTATTTATAGAATCCTTAATCGTACAGTAAGAGCCATTTTGAATACATTTACTAATAATCGATATCAAAAGATCTTTTTTCATAATGAACATTTCCATGGAAATATTTAAAGTACTGTAGGCGCCGATATTTTTACCTACACTTAGTACGTTATTGTTTTCATCTATATTCAATACGTCGCAATTTATGAAATTTTTAGTTCCAGTATTAATATTTTTGTATATAACAGTTATATCTTGATGTTGGTCTTCATGATATTTCACAGCGGCCATGTAATCAATATTTCCTACCATATAAGAAGAGGAAAGGATTACGTTGTCTTCTTTACTTCTATATATATACTCCATATTGTTCCACAACATTTCTACATCATTCAAAGACGAGTTTGCAATTCCAAAATTAAAAACAAACAGCCCATTAAGTCTTCTGTCTAAATCCCAAGGTTTACCCGCTCCTACATGATCAACTAAAGAACGAGATTTACTTTGAGTAAAAAGGCCAATATTTCTGAGACCTGAATTAACCATATTAGATAATGCAAAATCTATAATTCTATACCTAGAACCTATAGGAATAGAAGCGAGAGGTCTGCTCTTGGTAAGACTTATTATATTTGTTTCATCTTCATTTAAATTTAATATACCCATATAATTATTAAGCATTTAAACACCTCATCTTATAACTGAATTAGATTTAATCTCAGTGCCTTCTGAGATAAGAGTTATATCATCAGAAATACCTACAAGAGAATGACCTCTTATAATAACATTATTACCGATTATAGCTTTATTAATAATAACATTATCAGATATTTTGGTATTAGGCATTATCACAGAATTAGATATTTTAGAATTCTTACCAACTGTAACTCCTTGAAACAGCACTGAATTGGAAACCTCCCCGAGGACAATACATCCTTGCACTACTAAAGAATTAGTCACTTTTGCATTAGGGCCTATATATTGAGCTGGGCTACTAGGGTTTATGGAGTATATTCTCCAAGATTCATCATGAATATTTAGTTCATTATTGTCATCTATTAAATCCATATTTGCTTCCCAAAGACTTTTAATAGTACCTACATCTTTCCAATATCCTTTAAAAGGATATGCATATATATTTTTTTCGCTTTTAAGCATAGCGGGTATGATATTTTTCCCGAAATCGTTGCTAGAGTGTTTATTGTTTTCATCGTCTTTAAGAAAATGTTTAAGAAACTTCCAATTGAAAATATATACACCCATAGAAGCCATATTGCTTTTAGGATCTTGTGGTTTTTCTTCAAACTCATATATTTTATTATCTGTAGTAGTATTCATTAATCCAAATCTAGAAGCTTCCTCATGTGGAACTTCGAATACTGCTATAGTAGCATCAGCACATTTTTCTTTATGATAATCGAGCATTTTGGAATAATCCATTTTATAAATATGGTCTCCAGAGAGAATAAGTACATACTCAGGGTCATAGGAGTCTATAAAGTTAGTATTTTGATAGATTGCATTAGCAGTACCTTTATACCAGTCTCCTCCTGATTCCTGCATATAAGGAGGAAGTAGAGTAACACCACCGGTATTCCTATCTAAATCCCAAGGAATACCTATACCTATATGAGAATTTAAAGCAAGTGGTTGATATTGTGTTAATACCCCTACTGTATCTATTCCCGAATTTGAACAATTACTTAGAGTGAAATCAATAATTTTATATTTTCCACCAAAAGGTATTGCGGGTTTTGCTGTATTTTTAGTAAGCATCTTAAGCCTACTACCTTGTCCACCTGCCAGGATCATTGCTATAATCTCTTTTTTTTGCATTTAAATACCCCCTTATCTAAAGC
>NZ_JAENWL010000140.1 GCF_016650095.1 Clostridium sp.
GTGCAGGCGTATTGAGTAGAGAAAATAGTGAAGTTGCCAAAGCACTATTAATTCAGAGTTTAGATATAACAGTGGATATGGAAATCTGCGTAAGTGATGTCAACACCTACGAAGATGCCATCACATACGCAGCTGCCAGCTTCGAAGAAGATGAGTAATAGAGAGAACAATTAAATTTAAAAGGAGAGTATCTATATGAAAAAAAATTATCCTTGTGTGGAAGTAGATCTTAAAAAATTAAGGCATAATGTAGAAACAATCCTAGCAATGTGTAATAAAAAGCATATAGATGTTACTTCTGTAACTAAAGTGTTTTGTTCTGAGAGGACCATTGTAGAAGCTATACTTCAAGCTGGAGTTACGCAAGTTGCGGATTCTAGAATCTTAAACTTAAAAAAGTTAAAAGATTTAAATTGTACAAAGATGCTACTTAGAATTCCAATGATAAGCGAAGCGCATGAAGTCGTGAGGTATACCGATGTAAGCTTAAATTCAGAGATAGATACAATTAAGAAGCTCGGAGCAGCAGCAAAAGATTTAAATAAAATTCACAGTATTATACTAATGGTAGATTTAGGGGATTTAAGAGAAGGTGTAATGATTGAGGATGTAACTTCAACTGTGAGTGAAATAGTAAAAATAGATAATATTAAATTAATTGGACTTGGAACCAATGTTACTTGTTATGGTGGTGTAATTCCAGATGCAGAAAACTTAGGTGTGCTTATAAAGTTAAAATCTGATATGGAAGAAATCTTTAACTTAAAGTTACCTGTAATATCAGGAGGAAATTCTAGTAGTTTATATATGGTTATCAATGATACTATGCCGGAAGGAGTTAATCAGCTTAGAATTGGAGAATCAATAGTTCTTGCTAGAGAAACTTCTTTCGGGCTGCCAGTAGCTGATTGCTATGAGGATGTTTTTACACTGAGTGGTGAAATAGTTGAAATAAAGAGTAAACCAACAGTACCGACGGGTGTTATAGGGATGGACGCTTTTGGTAATAAACCTAATTTTGAAGACAAAGGAATAAGGAAAAGAGCTATTATAGCAGTAGGAAGACAAGATATAAGAGTAGAAGGACTAGTTCCAATAGACACCGATATAAGTGTTTTTGGTGCAAGCAGTGATCATCTAATTTTAGATGTAACTGATTGTAAAAAAGAACTAAAAGTTGGAGATATAATAGAGTTTAAAATAGACTATGGTTGTTTGCTAGCAGCAATGACTTCTCCATATGTTGAAAAGTACTACAATAACGTATTAAAATAGATTTAAGTGAGATTTAGAATTAAGAGGAGGAAAATATTATGAAAGACAAGATAAAGGTAGTAGTTTGGGGACTAGGCGTTATGGGTAGCGGTATTGCTACAATGGTATTAAGCAAAAAAGGATTTACTATCGTAGGTGCTATTGACATGGACCCGAGTAAGGTTGGCAAAAAACTTTATGAAGTATTAGGGGTTGCACCAAATGAAGATAATTCTTGCGTAGTTACAAAAAATGCTTCAGATGTTATAAAGAAAGGCTATGCAGATGTTTGCCTTATGGCTACAGCTTCATTTACAAAAGTTGTATTCCCATTAATAAAAATGGCTGCAGAAGCTGGCATGGATGTTGTAACAACAGCTGAGGAAATGTCTTACCCAAGAGCACTAAGTCCAGAATTATCAGATGAAATGGATAGAATTGCTAAAGAAAACAATGTTTCAATATTAGGAACTGGAGTAAATCCTGGATTTATTATGGATTTAGTTGCAATAATGCTTACAGGAGTTTCTGATACAGTTGAGAGCATAAATGCTACTAGAGTTAATGACCTTGCTTGCTTTGGCAAGGCAGTTATGGTTGAGCAGGGTATAGGCCTCAAAGAAGAAGAATTTATACAAGGCGTTAAAGACAATACAATAGATGGTCACGTTGGATTTTTACAATCCTTTGGAATGTTTGAAGAAGCATTCAATATTAAGCTTAATAATATTAGACAAGAAAAATCACCAATTTTAACAACTGTTCCACGTAGTACTGATATTGTTTCAGTAAAAGCTGGAGACGTTGCTGGATGTAAACAATTAGGATTTGCTGACCTAGGAGATAAATTATTTATCACAATGGAACACCCTCAACAGATAAAACCTGAAATGGAAAATATCGATACTGGAGATTATATTACAGTTAAAGGAGTTCCAAACTTAAACCTTCAAATAAAACCTGAAATACCAGGAGGAATCGCTACAATAGCTATATGTGTTAATATGGTTCCACTTGTAATGAATGCAGAGCCAGGACTCAGAACAATGCTTGATTTACCAGTTCCAAGAGCTATAATTGGTGACGTTAGAGATTTAGTAAAGTGCAAAAAATAAAATCTATTTTTATTATAGCAATAGGTATTGCCCTGGCATCTCAAATAAATATAAATTTTTTTGTGCCAGGGTTTATCATAACTCTTTCAGTTGTTATATTGCCTATTTTCCTTTATTTTTATAAAGAATTTAACCCTATAGAAATTCTCTTTGCAGTTGGGATCGTTTCTCCCCTCTATAGGGGGATATTCTTATACATTGGTAATAACGATATACATACTACTCTTGGATACATTGGCCCTGATGTTTTGTTTTATTTTACCTATGGTATATTGTTTTATTTGTTCTATTGGAAAAAGAAAAAAACAAGTCTAACAGATTTGTTTTTTTCAGCTTTTTTTTGTGACTTTCTTTCAAATATTCTAGAGATCAGCGTGCTGCTTCGTTTCAAAGGATATAGTTATATGTTGTTTCAAAATTTGGCGATTATTGCATTTGTAAGAAGTATACTTATGATATCTATAATATTGCTACTAAAATATTACAAGTTCTTACTGATAAAAGGTGAGCATGAAGAAAGATATAGAAAATTAATATTAATGACATCAAGTGTAAAAAGTGAAATCTATTTTATGAATAAAAATAATGCGGATATAGAAGATGTTATGAAAAAAGCTTATACTCTTTATAAAACTATATCGGAGAACAACTATTCTGGTGATTTAAAAGATCTTTCTCTCGATATAGCAAAAGATGTTCACGAAATAAAAAAGGATTATATCAGTGTTATAAAAGGTTTAGAAGAAATGGTTGGTAAAAAAACAGATACTGTTAAAATGGATATTGCAGATATGGTAAACATTATTGAAATGGACGTAGTGGAGTACATAAAAAGAAATAAATCTAATGTAAGTTTAAAGTTTGAGATAGAACATAATTTCAATGTAGCGGAACATTTTTATCTAGTTTCTGTATTGCGAAACCTTATTTACAATAGCATCGAGGCTATGGAAGAAATGAAAAATGGGTATATAAAAATTTCTATTAGTAAAAATGAAGAAGACTGCATTCTTCTTATATCAGATAATGGAAAAGGCATAAAAGAGAAAGATATTGAATTTATATTTAATCCGGGATTTTCAACTAAATTTAATACGGAAACTGGTGACATTTGTAGAGGCATTGGACTAGCTCATGTGAAAGGCATTGTTAATGATATTTTTGGGGGTACCATAGAGGTTCATTCCATTATAGGAAAAGGAACTGAATTTACGATTAAAATAAAAGAAGATAAAATGGAAGGTGATGCGCTGTGAGGTACTATATTGTCGATGATGATATAAGTATTGTAAGAATACTTACTAATATAATAGAAGAAAATAACTCATTTGAAGTTATAGGTAGCTCAAATAATGGAGAAACAGCGTTTAATCAAATACTTTTATTAAACCCTGATATTGTGCTTGTAGATTTTCTTATGCCTAAAATGGACGGGAATACTCTTGTACGAGAGCTTAAAATGTTAAAACCGGATATCTGTTTTATAATGATATCTCAGGTTTTAGATAGCGGACTCGTGGCAGAATCATATAAATCAGGAATAGAATTTTTTATAAAGAAACCTATAAATAAAATTGAAGTAGAAAAAGTAACCTCAAAAGTTTCAGAAAAAATTGAAATGCAAATGATGCTTGCGAGTATCAAAACAATGTTAAAAAGTTCTTCACAACCTGATAAAGATATAAATGGTGGCTTAAAAGAAATAAAGCATATTTTAGGTATACTTGGAATGCTTGGTGAAAAAGGAACAACCGATATAATCAAAATATGTACATATCTTATTGAAAACAAAAAATCTTTCTCAGAATGTAATCTAGAGAAAATATTTACGTGCTCTGGAGATAATTCAGATATTGTAAAACAAAGAATTCGAAGAGCAATTAAGGGTGGACTAGAGAATATGGCAAATCTTGGAATTGAAGATTATGGGAATGAAACTTTTTGTGCTTATTCAAATGTGCTTTTTAACTTTTCAAGCGTGAAAGCTGAAATGGACCATATAAAAGGCATAAAAAAGAATGGAGGGAAAATTTCTATAAATAAATTTTTTGAAGGTATTTTGCTCAATTGCGAAATTAATTAAAAATTGTAGGATCAGCCACAAGAAACATTTAGATATTTAAGTATTTTTTTGATGTAATTTGAGTATTTTCGAATTGATGCGTTTATAATAAAAAAAACTACAATAGTAGGAGGAATTTATTATGTTTAACTTAAGAAACAGAAACTTTTTGACGCTTATGGATTTTTCACCTAAGGAGATCAATTATTTCCTAGATTTAGCTAGGGATTTGAAAAGAGCTAAATATGCCGGTACAGAGACGCAAACATTGAAAGGTAAAAACATAGCATTGATATTTGAGAAGAGTTCAACAAGAACAAGATGTGCGTTTGAAGTAGGGGCACTCGACCAAGGAGCACATGTAACTTATCTTGGGCCTACAGGAACTCAAATTGGCAAAAAGGAATCTGTAGCAGATACTGCTAGAGTTCTTGGAAGAATGTATGATGGAATAGAATATAGAGGATATGGTCAAGAAATAGTTGAAGACCTAGGAAAATATGCAGGAATACCTGTATGGAATGGATTAACAACTGAAGACCATCCAACACAAATTCTTGCAGATTTTCTAACTATAAAAGAACACTTTGAAAAACCATTAAGTAGTATTGTGTTTGTATATGCGGGAGACGGAAGAAACAACATGGCAAATGCATTGATGATAGGTGCCGCTAAAATGGGTATGGATTTTAGAATCGTATCACCAAAGAGCTTATTCCCAGAAGCTGTATTAGTTTCAAAATGTAATGAAATTGTTAAAGAAACAGGAGCAAAAATTACTATTACAGATAACGTTTCTGCTGGAGTTAAAAATGCTGATGTGATCTACACAGACGTATGGGTTTCTATGGGCGAAGCAGACGAAGTTTGGGCATCTAGAATAGAACTATTAAGACCTTACCAAGTAAATATGGAAATGCTTAATAAGACAGGTAATAAAAACGTTAAATTCATGCACTGTCTACCAGCTTTTCATGATTTAAAGACTATCGTAGGAAAAGAAATATTTGAAAAATATGGTCTTGAAGGTCTAGAAGTTACAGATGAAGTATTTGAAAGTGAACATTCTATAGTATTTGATGAAGCAGAAAATAGAATGCATACAATCAAAGCAGTTATGGTTGCTACACTTGGTGATTAATATAAGGTAAATTAATTTAAAATATAATATAAAAGGAGAAATTAATATGGCAAGAATAGTAATTGCACTTGGGGGGAATGCCCTTCAAGCAAATCCGAAGGATACTACAGCAGAAGCGCAACTCGTAACTGCTAGAGAAACATCAGAGGCTATTGTAGATTTAATTGAAGAGGGGCATGAGGTAATTGTTGCCCATGGTAATGGGCCTCAAGTAGGTCAACTTGTAGCTACTTATGAAGCAGCAACTCTTATAGATAAAAACAACCCAATAATGCCTTTCCCTGAATGTGGTGCTATGAGCCAAGGCTATATAGGATATCACTTGCAACAAAGTATTAGAGCAGAGATGAGAAAAAGAGGGATAAATAAACAGGTTGCAACAGTAGTTACTCAAGTAATAGTTGACCAAAATGATCCAGGATTTAAGAATCCAACTAAACCAGTAGGTTCTTTCTTTACGCAGGAACAAGCTAAGATATTAATGACTGAAAAAGGATATGTAATGAAGGAAGATTCAAATAGAGGATGGAGACGCGTAGTTGCATCTCCTCTTCCAATGGATATAGTTGAAGAACCTATTATTAAAACATTAGTTGAAGCGGGACATGTTGTTATAACTGTTGGTGGCGGTGGCATCCCTGTAATTGACACGGGAAATGGAAATCTTGAAGGAGTTCCCGCAGTAATAGATAAAGATTTTGCTTCAGGTAAAGTAGCAGAGTTATTAAATGCTGATGCATTAGTTGTACTCACAGCGGTTGAGCAGGTTGCTATTAACTTTGGAAAGCCTGATCAAAAGAATCTTTCAAGCATAACTGTAGAAGAAGCTAAAACATATATTAAAGAAGGACATTTTGCTCCTGGTTCTATGCTTCCCAAAATAAGAGCAGCGATTACATTCGTTGAAGCAAAAGAAGGTAGAAAAGCTATTATAACATCACTAGGTAAAGCTAGAGAAGCAATAGAGGGAAAAGCGGGAACTGTGATAATAAACTAAATATTTATTCTACGCTTTTTAAAAAAAATGTTTAGCATTTGTGACATAAAAAACGAAGTATGAACATTTTGAGATTTGCAATTTTCGATGCAGTTTTATATAAAAAGGTTTAAATCATTCATGAACGAATCTTATAATGAAGAGAGAATGGGATTTATTAACGTGTAGAAATTCATAAGCGATAGAGTAACTCTGAAAAAGCAATATTTTATTTATTAATACATTGACATATTTTTTTATTAGTAGTATAGTGTGTAACAAGCAAATGCAAATTTAGAAAAGTTACTTATAATTTTAAAAGCTTTGATAGGGAAGAGTAGTCATTTTGATATTCTATAAGAGAGTGGGAGTAGGTGAAAGCCCATGAATTATCAAATGAAGAAAATCACCCTGGAGCTGCAGGCTGAAGAAAGTCTTTGACTTAAAGTAAGCTGTGCCGGCACTGCCGTTATCTAATTAAGATATAAATTGGGTGGCACCGCGAAAAGACTTCTCGCCCCAGGCGAAGGGTCCTTTTTTTATACAAAAAAATCATACGAATCAAGTGAAATTTGCTGATAAATAAGGCTTCAGTTAAGGTTAAAAAAATATTTTGATTTTTGTTGACAATCTATTTTTTTGATGTTAAAATACATAAAAAGTTGAAATAAATTACAAATTCACTAGGAATTAGTCGTTTGTGGAAAGGGAGACAAAATTTAAAAGTGTAAATAAAAAATAATTAGGGGGTATTAATAATGGCTAAAATGTATTATGAACAAGAATGTAATTTAGATAACTTAAAAGGAAAAAAGGTTGCGGTAATAGGATATGGTAGTCAGGGACATGCTCATGCATTAAACTTACATGAAAGTGGTGTTGATGTTATTGTTGGTCTTTATGTAGGGAGTAAGTCTTGGGCAAAAGCTGAAGAAGCGGGACTAACAGTTATGACTGCAGCAGAAGCAGCTAAGGCAGCTGATATTATCATGATACTCGTTAACGATGAAAAGCAAGGACAATTATACAAAGAAAGTATTCTACCTAATCTTACAAAAAATAAAGCTTTAGTATTTGCTCATGGTTTTTCCATTCATTTTGGCCAAATAGTTCCTCCATCAGATATTGATGTGTTCCTTATAGCTCCAAAGGGACCAGGACATACAGTTAGAAGCCAATTTTTAGAAGGTAGAGGAGTGCCATGTCTTATAGCTATACATCAGGACGCTTCAGGACATGCAAAAGAAGTGGCTTTAGCTTATGCTTTAGGAATAGGTGGAGCAAGAGCTGGCGTTATGGAAACTTCTTTCAAAGAAGAAACTGAAACAGATTTATTTGGAGAACAAGCAGTTCTATGTGGAGGTGTTACAGCGCTTATAAAAGCTGGTTTTGAAACTCTTGTAGAAGCTGGGTACCAACCAGAGATGGCATATTTTGAGTGCTGTCATGAAATGAAACTTATCATAGATTTAATAAACCAAGGTGGATTAAACATGATGAGATATTCAGTAAGTGATACTGCAGAATATGGTGATTATATAACAGGAAATAAAATAATAACTGCAGATACAAAAAAGGCTATGAAAGAAGTATTAACAGATATTCAAACTGGAGTTTTTGCTAGAGATTGGCTTCTTGAAAATCAGATTGGAAAACCATTCTTTAATGCAACAAAGAGAATAGAAAGTGAACACCAAATAGAAACAGTTGGTGCAGAACTTAGAAAAATGATGTCTTGGAATAAAAAATAATTTCAGTTTAATATTTACTAATACTTAAAATATAATAA
>NZ_JAENWL010000107.1 GCF_016650095.1 Clostridium sp.
CAAGAATAATAGTGCTAATATTTCATTTTTGGAAAAGTCTAAGAATATATCACTCCACTGCTGTGGAAAAAACAAGACCTTAAACTCATCAAAACAATTAAAAAAGTTTTTCTCTATTTTGTTTATATCCATAACATCCTCCAAATTAGTTCTCGCATCGAAGTATATTTAAATACTATCACCGAAGTATTTTCATGTCAATAGACTTTCATATAAAAATCACGCTATGTTTTAAATTAAACACCAAACTGAATATGAATTTCCATTAACACTGAAATTACCATTGCCATCCTCTGCTATTTTAATTTCTCCAGAAACATTACCAGTTACATCCACAAATACCTTACCTGAAAGCTTTTCTCCAACAAACATATTCTTACAACCACCGTTGTTTGTATTAGAAATCAAGGCAGCTAGTCCATTTTCTCTCGTCCATCCCACAATATGTGCATCATCAAAATAATCATGCTGCCAGCCATAAGCAAAATCTTTTCTAGCTTTTAATAATTTATCTAATTTATCTTTTAGTGAAGCTATATTATTATTTGGTATTCCATAATAATCTCCAAAGAAAATACACGGTATCCCCTCTTGCCTTGTCAAAATAAAAGTATATGCCTGTAAACTAAATGAGTCATCTACAAAAGACTCAAGGGCTTGTCCTGGTTGTGTATCATGATTATTCACGAAAGTCACTGAATTTTCAGAATAACAACTTATTAAGGTATTTGACATTAAACCCCTTAAATCATAGTTTTCTTTTTCATTTGCGGCTGTTGCAAACTTATAATGAAGTGGAACATCAAAAATATTAAATGCATGGCAGGTTTTCTCAACATACTTTTTTAAAACATTAACATCACCATGCCAATATTCTCCTACTGCAAAAATATCTTTGTTTGTAATCTTTCGTATATCATTAATCCACTTATTAAAAAAATCAAATTCGATATGTTTTAGTGCATCTAATCTAAACCCATCAAGATTTGCTATTTTTATGTACCATAACCCCCATCTTAAGAGTTCTTCATATACTGAGGGTGAACTAAAATCTATATCTGTAAACATAAGATAATCATAATTCCCATTTTCTTCATCTACATCTGGATTCCAACACTTACCAAGCCCAGTAAATTCAAATATAGCATTTTCTTTTCTATTCTCATCCCAATCTACCCCGTCAAATTGTTCAAAATTCCACTTAAAGTCAGAGTACTTATTATCTCTTCCAGGGAAGTTAAACTTGGTCCATGCCTTTATATCATATTCTTCGGTTATTTTATTGTTTCGATTTCTAGGATCAACTTTAACCACCTTTACCCATTCAGTATCATCTGCTCCCCCCTTTTGGTTAAGCACGATGTCTGCTAATATCTGAATGTTATTTTTGTGAGCCTCAGCTATTGCATTTATATATTCATCTTTTGTTCCATATTTAGTTCTTACGCTCCCTTTTTGATCAAATTCACCAAGATCATATAGGTCATAAGCACCATAACCAACGTCATTACTGCCGCCTGCACCTTTATATGCAGGCGGAAGCCAAAGAGTGTTTATACCAGCATCACTTAAGGCTTTACTATGTTCTTTTAAAAAGTTCCAGTGTCCTCCATCAGATGGAAGATACCATTCAAAAAATTGCATTATAGTTTTATTCATGTTGCCAGCTCCTTTTATATAATAAAATAAAGGCAATATATATCCATTACGAATACTCTCATTGTATTGATACACTTAACCTTAAATTGCATACCCACCTATGCAATTTATTATAGCATTTAGCTATGCGTTTCTAAACAAATATTGTAATATTAAATTTTTCTTAATCGTTTGTGTATTCTCAGTGATTATAATATAATTAGTGATACTGAGCCAATTTTATAAATGATTATAATTGTGCTTAATTTTTATAAAGGATTGTAGGGAGGATTAGCTATGGATATTATAGATGTACTTAATGAAATTAATAAGATAGGTGAAGATTTAAAAGATAAAATTGCCCCTTTGCAAGTAGTAAAAAAATTCAAAAGTGGAAGGTCTGATGCAGGGGTATATATGGTTGAATATGGTGCTGCTAATAAGGTAGGTATTTTAAAGGTAACTAAAAACAATGAGGCAAAGGTATTCCAAAAGGCCTATGAACTAGCCGTCGCGAATAATATGCAAAAGTATATTGCTAAACTCATATCTAGTTATAATTTTCAAAATAAAAGCAAAACTAACTTATATGCTAACTTATATGATTTAGCAGGTGATGATATAAACAATAGTGAGACGTTCTTGGATAAGGTTCTAAATGAAGATGAACTTAAGGATACTATAGTATCAACAATAACTAAGTTTTTATTTAGTTGGAATAAAGAGCATGTAAAAAGAAGCATGTCTCCAATGGATATAGTTAAAAATGAACTATCATATAGATATATGGATACTAAATATGTACAGGCTTTTGAATCAATAGGGATAGACAAAAATATAAAATGGATATCTTTAGATGGAACGGACATATTGCTACCTAATCCATATTATTATTTTAACAATGAAGATATTTGGAATAAATTAAAAGTAATATGTCTTACTTCATATGCACATGGAGATTTTCAAGGAGATAATATTATAATAACTGAAAATAAGCCCGTTATAATTGATTTTTGTGATCTTTTAGAAGATTGTAATGTTTTCCACGATCTAAGATACCTTGAATCCATTACACTTGGAGATTGTTTAGAAATTGATAAAGAATCAGATAGAGAATTATGGAGTAAGGTTTGTGAAAGTTTAAGCTTTGGAATAACAGATGTAGATCTTCCTCAAGGAAAAGGAATGACTCTTTTAAGACAGCTAATTGGTAAGCTACGTGAAAATGTAAAGTTAATTGTTTCTGATAGTCGTAACAGCTTATATGATCCTTCATTTCATCTTGCAGGAACAGCTTCTGGCTTAATTAATATGAGAAAATACACAAGTGTGAATAAAAAAAAGGCAGCTTTCATATATGCAGCCTTTAATCTTAAAATGTTCCTAAAGGATGAAGCTGTTAATATGTATCACCCTAAATTGGATTCATGTATAGTCTTTAATTGGAAGAATCAAAAGGCTGGAAATAACCTTGTTGTGTTGCAGCCAAATAAATAATGATAAGTTATATATATATGAAACAATTTTAATTTTGACTTTATTTAATTAATTAAAACAGTAAAGTAATAACAAATAAACACGATAAAATAATAAATTAGACATCCATAATTTTCTGAAACATGACTCCTTTTTTGTACTTTATGTTAATTTTATTTTATTATCTCTCAGGCTATTGATTTTTTCTCTAATAAGGTATAACGTAGAGCAATAGGTTAACATTTATGAGTAAAAAACAGATTTTAATATGCTAGTTAAGACTAGCAACCTAAATCCTAATCAAACTAAATTTAGGGAGTGTACTATATGTTTTTAATACCAGATCCAAAACAATTAGAGCTGATGGAAGGCACATTACAGCTTAGACGAGATACTGAGATAATCTTAGAATATCAATGTGATTTTGATGACTTAAATACTGCTATTGTATTACAAGAGGAAATTCAGCAGCAATTAGGCTTCAAATTAGAAATAAATAAAGCCTTTGACTGCCATAGTAATAAAACTGTTATCGTATTAAAAAAAGCAGACGGTAAAAAAGAGGCTTACAACTTAACTATTAATGAAAACTGCATTGAAATATGTGCGGCTACTTCCATAGGAATATTTTATGGAGTACAGACATTAAGACAAATTATTAGGCAAAATGGAACTTTACTGCCAAACCTCAAAATTGAAGATGAACCTTACTTTGCTAACCGTGGATTCTACCATGATGTTACAAGAGGCAAGGTCCCAACACTTAAAATGCTTATGGAACTCGTTGATAGAGCCGCTTTTTATAAAATTAATCAATTACAACTATATATAGAGCATACTTTTGCATTTAAGGGCATGAGTGAAATTTGGATGGACAAAGACCCACTAACAGCTGAAGAAATATTAATACTAGACCAATATTGCCAAAAGAGACATGTTGAGTTAATTCCATCCTTATCTACCTTTGGGCACATGTATGAGGTGCTTAGATCCAAGTCCTTTAATGAATTGTGTGAGCTAGATAACAGTGAGGGAGGCGAATACTCCTTTGGTCATAGAATGGTTTCCCACACACTTGATGCGACTAATGAAGGAAGCATAAAACTAGTTGAGAAAATGTTGATGCAATATATACCACTATTTAGCTCACACAAATTTAATATATGCTGTGATGAAACATTTGACCTCGGCAAGGGTAAAAGTAAAGCCAAAGCTGATGAAGTTGGTGTTGGAAGTCTATACGTTGAGTTTTTGAACAAAGTAATAGATATAGTCAAGAGGAAAGATAAGAAAGTTATGTTCTGGGGGGATGTAATTTTGCATCATCCTGAACTTTTAAACAATATAAATAAGGATGCCATATGTCTTAATTGGGACTACAATGAAAATGCCAAGGAAGATGGAACAAAAGCAATAACCCAGGCAGGTATGGAGCAGTATGTATGCCCCGGTGTATGGGGATGGAATCAGCTAATAAACAAAGTGGATAAAGGTTTTGAAAATATAAAAAGAATGGTAGCCTATGGTGTTAAATATGGTGCGACAGGGGTTCTCAATACTGACTGGGGTGACTTTGGTCATATTAATTTTTTAAGTAGCTCAATTCCTGGTATGGCATACGGCGCATCCTTATCATGGAATCCAAATGGAGAGGAAGATTTTGAAAATGTATTTAAGGCCTTGTCCATAATAGAGTATGGTGACGACTCACTTGAACTCGTGTCACTACTTAATCACTTATCCAAAGAGCAGGTTGTAGGCTGGTATGAACTAGTCGAATGGAAGGAAGGCCATAGTGAAAATTTAAATATTAAAGATATCTTAAGTAAGCTTGATTGGAAAAAGATATTAGCTGGTTATAACTTAGCTTGTGAAATAGAAAATAAGTTTACTAGATTATCTAAGAAAGTGTGCATAAACACCTTCGATCTTCAAGAATTTATTGTTTCAGCAAGAGCAATCCAACTTGTGAATAGTTTTTTCCTAAATCTTTTGAAGAATGAGTACAGTGAAAAAGATATAGATACTGTATTTAGTCCAAGGGAACTCGCAGAAAATCTTGAAATATGGTTCTATGATTATGCAAAAATTTGGAGAATGAGAAATAAGGAAAGTGAGCTATATAGAATTAGAGAAATTATAGCTTATACCTGTAAATATTTAAGGGAAATATGCTCGATAGCTTGCTAATAACCTCTCTTAACTATAAAAAGATGCTAGAATTAATTCTAGCATCTTTTTACTTTTATAATCTACTATTTTAATTTAGGGAGCTGGCGAAGGAATTACCTCACGCGTCCCACCTGCCGGATAGACTTTCGATAAATCAACTGTCTTTAACTTTAGCTTTGATTTTTCCTTTAAGGTGTTTATGTCATTAGCTTTTATTAATCCGTTCGATAGTGTATATAGAGTATCCTTTATATACAAAATCCTATCTACGAAATATTGTCCGTTAAACATAGGGTAAATCTCATAATTGTTAGTTGCTGAATTACTTTTGTTTGAATTATCATCCTCATCCATGTGCGTTATTTTTCCTTTAAGCTTTATACCATTTACTAAATCAATATTATAAATATAAGCTCCTTGATAGCTTTGCTCTGAAATATTAGTATTATTATCATAATTGTAATTATTTTCAGTAACAGGCAATGCCAATAGGTTTTTTTCCTTTGAAAAAAGTAATGCCTTGTGATTATTTAACACCTCTGAATAGGTACCCGCACCACCTATTGTTGTCATAAACTGCTGCACTGGTTTGGATACATCACTTACATCAAAGATTGCAATTTTCATGCCCTTTGTTTTTGCTCTATCCATCCCACCCTCATTAATTACTGTACTATCCATTCCGAAGCCTATTAGATGCGTCTCATCATAAGGATGCAAATAATTAGTGAACCCTGGTATCTTAAGTTCTCCTAAAACCTTGGGACTAGCTGGATTCTTTAAGTCTATTACAAATAGTGGGTCAGTCAGCATAAAGGTTACTATATATGCCCTATCGTTCATAAATCTAACCGAATATATTTGCTCACCATTTGCAAGACCTTGGAGTTTTCCTACTGCTTTCATGTCTTTATCCAGTATAAAAAGATTATTAGTAATTTGATCTTGTGGTTGATTGCTCATTTTTTGATCGGGGGCCACAATATCTGTACTTGGAGCTACTGGGGCTACACTTGTAGTTGACCCATTACTTTGCGTCATAGACTTTTCAGATACCATGGGAGCAACTGTAGCATATTTATATTCAGTGGTAGCAATTCTAAAGTAATCATTTCGCTCATCCATAGAAAACTGATTGGTGATGGTACCTGGAACTTCACCACTCGACACAAATTTTACACCAGTATTCTCATAGGCAAATTTATAAATTATAGTGTTCGTGTTTCCATTATTATTTTCATCCTGAGAAAACTTTCTACCTGCTATATATAAATTCTTATCCGATGAGTATATACTATTTCCTGAACCAAGAATTGTACTAATATTTACCTT
This sequence comes from Clostridium sp., assembly GCF_016650095.1. Lineage (GTDB taxonomy): Bacteria > Bacillota > Clostridia > Clostridiales > Clostridiaceae > Clostridium_AD. The sequence goes on from NZ_JAENWL010000107.1 coordinate 6,619, forward strand.
CTCTTTATTATCCTCTACATTATAAGATGCCACCATTATATAGTTCGGCTCGATAGAATCTGGCAGATATTTTATTGTATTATAATCAATAGTTATCTTATCCTTACCAACCGCACTATCACTGTAATAAGCCTTGCCTATATCTGCATCCTGTTTAATGTTACCTATATTATTTAAATATTTATTTGCAACAATATATACTCTAGGCCCTATCATTCTTGAGGAGCTATAAACCCCGTCTACTTCAATGTCTCTTACTTTCTTTATATTTTCTTTATCCGATATATCAAAGCCTATAACCTTTGTAACTTCATTAGTTTGCATCATATAGGATTTAGAACTTTGAGATGAATTCTTCTGAGCATCTATATTTTGATAGCTGTTCCCAACAACTACCAATATATTTTCATTTAAATAAATGCCACTAATATTATAGTTTTCTTCAAATGTAATATTGTTTATTGCCTCCATTTTAGAATCTGTTCCTACTTTAATAACATTTATAATTTTCTGTGCGTTTACCTTAAAAATATATTCTCCATCCGTTTTCACTAAATCCTCTTCATCCACACCCTCAACCTGTAGGTTGGTCGTCGAATGGTTTATTTGGGCATCAGTTGCATTACTTTGCACGCTTTTATTAGCTGTAGCACTGGTTTCTCTACCACTATCTGAGCTACTTTTCTCTGTTACTGTAGTTTGTGGCATCTCTGCGGATCTAGGAGCAATATTATCCATAGCCATCTCGCTCTTCATTCCATAATTTTGACCAAGACCAATATAATTTTCCAGTAGTTTCTGCAAATTTTTTGATGACCCTACAACTGGAAGTATATTGATAGATTGTACTATTTTACTTGGTTGTGTTTGAGTAAGTGATGTATTATTTGGATTAAGAAATTTTATACCTGATGCGGTTCCAATTGTTAAAAATAAACATGCTGCTACAGCTGCTAATGATTTAACCGCTATTTTTCTTTTATAGGCCTTTCCTTTTTTTATACCCCTTTCAATAGCTAAATCAAGCTCTGGCGGAACCTCTATATTGTCATATTCTTTTTTTAGCTCATCCATATTGTCTTTATTCATATTAGCTCCTCCTTTAAATCTAACCTAAGTTCTACAAGTGCCTTATGCAACATTGTTTTTACTGTTCCAAGAGGGCACTCAAGTATCTTGGCTATCTCAACCAGTGTCATATCCTGAAAATACTTTAATATGACAATTGTTTTATATTTTCCATGCAACTTATCAACCGCTACTTTAAGGTCAATTATCTGCTCATCGTCCTTTGGAATTATTAAAGTATCAGAGCTAACATTTTCTTCAAAGTATACAACCCTACTGTTCTTATTCATACAATCCAAAGAAGTATTAATAAGTATCCTAGTCAGCCAGGTATTAAATAAACTCGGTTCCTTTAGCTTTTTAATAGATATATAAGCCTTATAAACTGTATCACTAACAATATCCATAGCATCTTCTTTGTTTTTAACATAAGCAAAAGCTGTTTTATAAAGCTGATTTTTTCTTTCACTTATGAGTTCATAAAAAGCGTTATCGTCCCCCTTTTGAGCTAATTTTATTTTTCCATTAGTATCCACTTTGTAGCCCCCATTTCCGATGTAACTCTGAGATTTATATCATTTTTTAGTAAAACTTCAATCATCATTCTAATCCCCCTAAAACATTATGTAATAATATTAGCTTGTGCCTATGGTTAATATCAATGTTTATACTAATTAGACTGTCTATAGTAGCATTTAGTTTTCTATAAGTTAAAAATAAATATAAAGTGTTAACTATAATAATTTCATATCCAATTTTATTATAGGTATTAACTATTTTACCTATTTTAATATAAATAATTAAATATAAAAAAGCGTTACCTGATTGGCATATCAGGCACGCTTAGTTGATATAATACTTTATAATTATGTACAAATCAAAACTACTATTGCTCAGCCGTAGCAGTCAAAACTGCGCGCCCAAGTATATGACTTGACATTTTGAATCCAAGAGCTGCTGGAGTTGAATCAATAGAAACATCAATATCCTGGACATCTAAGGCATGTATAATAATTATATACCTATGTGATCCGTGTCCAGGTGGAGGAGCAGCCCCTATAAAACGTGCAGCCCGTGCATCATTAGGAAATTGAATAACACCTTTAGGTAATTTGGAACCCATATCGTCCCCTGCCCCAGTTTTCAATTCAGTGGTAGTTGCAGGAATATTTGCAACTGCCCAATGCCAGAACCCTGATCCGGTTGGCGCATCAGGATCATATATAGTTACAGCATAGCTTTTTGTTCCTGTTGGCGCCCCACACCAAGACAGCTGTGGAGAGATATCTTGACCACCTTTTATACCAAGTATTCCTGAAAACTGAGCTAGAGCAAATGGCTGTCCCTCTGTAACATCTGTGCTGGTAACCTTAAAGCTCGCTGCCTTCGGCATCCTTGCAAATAAATCATTAGTCATAATCATTTCCTCCTAACTTATTTTAGTTATATGTTAAGTATACACCAAATAATACATTATTAAAAAGTAATTCTTTATCTGATAATAATAAAAGGAATTAGCCTTTTACGAATAGTACCTTAATAATTAATTATTTTTACGCAAAATAAAAACCACTAAGTTAAACTTAGTGGTTTTCTGTTACCTGGCGACGACCTACTCTCCCACAAAGTTACCCCTGCAGTACCATTGGCGCATTGAAGCTTAACCGACCTGTTCGGTATGGGAAGGGGTGTTACCTTCATGCCATAATCACCAGATTTATAAGGTATTAACCTTACTTTAAAAGTATACCAAGCAATAGTTAACTTGTCAATATACTTTCTGAGATATTCTCTCAAAATTGCACAGTGAACTTATCTTCTTCCTTCGTCGAAGCTAGTCTTCTCGCTTACGCTCAAAGCTTTCGCTCCTTTTTTACAAAAGGAGTATATCGCATTGTTAATGTTTTTTAAATAATTATTTATCTTGGTCAAGCCCTCGACTTATTAGTATTAGTCAGCTGAACATGTTACCATGCTTACACCTCTAACCTATCAACCTGGTGTTCTTCCAGGAGTCTTACTAACACCGCACTTACGTGCGAGTTATGGGAAA
>NZ_JAENWL010000339.1 GCF_016650095.1 Clostridium sp.
ATGCATATGAAAATGAATAAGGCAAAGTGGATTATAATAATTATTGAGATTCTGATGATATTAACAAGTTGGGTACATTATGGAAAAATTAATTTTCAAGTTGGTAGCTTAGGTTTATCTTTAATTTTGTTAATTATGATGTGGCATCATTCTGATAAGGATAAAAAGAATAATGTAAAGTAAAAATAATTAACAAATGTTTTTATACTTTTTTCTTATTCGACTTTTTCTAAGGTGCTTTCAACAGGTGTTATATACATAGTTTTATTTGTAGTATAAATAACCATTCCAGGTTTTGCCCCAGAGGGTTTTTTAACATTTCTAACCTGCGTATAATCAACAGGTACATTAGAGGAATTCTGGGATTTGCTATAAAATGCTGATAAGTTTCCAGCCTCGAGTAGCGTGTTATCTGGTACATCGCCAAAATTTTTGATAATAACATGGGAACCAGGTATATCTTTTGTGTGTAGCCATATATCGTTTTTATTGGCAAGTTTTAGTGTTAAAAGATCATTCTGGATGTTATTTCTACCAACATAAATATCAATGCCGTCACTTGAAATAAAGTGCATAGGCTTGGTTGGTTTTACTTTTTTGGATTTACCGTGCTTTTTAAATGTAATATACTCAGTTTCTATTAATTCATTTTTAATATCTTCAATTCCATTATAGTTGTCTACATTTAATATGTTAGTGAGTACAGAATGAAGATATTTTAATTCGTCTTCAGTCAAATTCATTTGAATTGTGGCCATTTCTTCTGCTATCTTAAATTTATTATATTTTTTGTAATAGTATTGAACATTTTGTGATGGGGTTTTATTTTCATCAAGTTTAATGTCCATGAGATCACTATTTTCGCTATAATAGTTTACAGGGCTGACAACTTTATCACCCTTTTTAAGGGAGTATATGTTTGCAGTTAGGAGTTCACCACGTAATTTATAAGTACCTTTAGTTGTGCAGTCCTTTAAAGTTTGGTTAAGTATTTTAATTTTTTTATCACAACGATTAATATTGTTATTAACTATTTTTTGAAGGTTTGAGCTTTTGGAATTTAATCTATCATGTTTATCTTTTTGAAAATAAAAATTCTCTATTAATTTGGATGGAGAATCATATTTTTCATACTCACAATCTTTTAAAGAGGTAAGCTGCACGCAATGAAAATCTTTTAGCTTGCCATTCATTGCATAGGAAGCTAAAAAAGTATTCTTATGCAATTTCTTAAATAGGTTTACAGTAAAATCATAAATGGTCGATGCATGTTCTAAATCAAAATCATTATCATTATTTTTAGCACAATACCTATACATAAGTTCTGCAGATAAGTTAGAACTTACTCCTGTAAAAGTACCTGTAAAAAAAATTTCAGTAAATTGTATGTCTTTAGTGGTTAGATAATTATAGAATTCGTCATACTCAAAATTAAACGCATCAAGTTTTGTAGAAACTGGAGGGTATATATATTCAACACCAGTATATAAAACACGATAACTGTTTACTTCTGATCCAACATGCTTAATGCTATCCATAATTAAATTATCACGTGAGCGAACTAAGCTAATATTACTATGTCTACCCATTATTTCAATTATTAAAGAGTATATACTATCAAAACCTAATTCATCACTCGATTTAAAGTCTATTATTAGTAATCTGTCAGAATTAAGTTGTCTTACATCTAAGACTGTGGCGGTACTTAAATATTTTCTTAAAACCATACAAAATATAGGGGCCTTTATTGGGTTGTTTTTACTAGAGTCTGTAAAATGAATCCTAGGATAATTAGAACTTGAACTTATTAATAATTTATGGACTTTTCTATTTTTTTTAAAACTTAATATGATTTCATCTTTTTCTGGTTGGGTTACTTTATCAACTCTACAATCTATGATTATATCTTTTATTTCCTCAATGAGGCTAGATAAATAAATTCCATCTAATGCCATATATATCATCCTTTCACTTTGTGGTTAACTTTGTAGATATATTATATAATTTATTATTTATACTTTTTAAATAATGAATTGTATAATATACTATAATTAATAGTATACCATTAAAGAAAATCATTGAAAAGTATAGTAGGTTGATAGCAAGGAGGAGGAAGAATTATATGGAGATTATAGATTTTACAAAAATGCAGGGAATAGGAAATGATTTTATTATTATTGAAGATTTTGAGTGCAAATATGACAATTTAGAGGAGCTAGCTAGAAAACTTTGTGATAGACATTTTGGAATTGGTGCAGATGGGATTTTAGTAGTTAGAAAAAGTAATATAGCAGATATTCAGATGATAATTATTAATGCGGATGGTTCTTATGCTTCTATGTGTGGTAACGGCATAAGGTGTTTTGCTAAATATGTTTGGAAGAAAAAATATGTGCAAGGGGCATATATAAAAATTGAAACTGGTGATGGTGTAAAGCTAGCAAATATATTTATTAAAGATGGAAAAGCTGAAAGTGTCACTATAAATATGGGGAAATATAATTTTGAGACCAGTAGCATTCCAGCTTTAGATAAGGAAGAAATAATTAATAAGAAGGTAGAAATTAATAATAAAGAGTACTATATTACTTCAATGCTTATGGGAGTACCGCATACTATTATTTTTGGGAAACATGGTGATTACTGCGTCGAAGAAGGAAAATTTATTGAAAAGCACGATCTATTTCCTGAAAAAACAAATGTAAATTTTTGCGAAGTAGTAAGTAAAAATATGATAAGGGTTAAAACATGGGAAAGAGGAGCAGGGCCAACCCTGGCATGTGGTACTGGTAGCTGTGCGTCAGTGGTAGCAGCCAATAGGTTAGGGTATATAGAGGCAAAAGCTATGGTACAGGTTCCAGGTGGATTGCTTAATATAGAGATTGTTAATGAAGAAGTTCTAATGACAGGTCCTGCGGAAATAACCTTTGAAGGAAGCTTTTTTCTAAATTAAGATTTACTCAACTGTCTATTTATTAATGGGACAGTTGTTTTTTTGACGGAATTTGTTTGTTAAAGAATTGAATATAATAATTAAAAAGGACAATCCTTATAATAAGATATCTTATTGTGAGGATTTTATATTTTAGAAAGGTAAAATACTATGAAAAAAAAGTTACTTAAGCTATTACTAGATAAAGAATTAATTACTACAGACTGTTATAAAGATGTAAAGGAACTTTCGCTTAAGAGAAATTGCAGTCAAGAACAAATAATTCTGCGCGAAATAAAAGTGGATTTAAATGAACTTATCTTAATATTAGAGAATGATTTTAGCATACCCTATATTGATTTAGAATCTAGAAATAAAGAAAATCAAGCATTTAATTTAATATCGAAAGAGGTAGCTAATAGATATGGTTTGATACCTTTTTACGATAATAATAATGAAGTACATGTGGCTTTTTCAAATCCCTTTGATATAAAAGTCATTGATGAGTTAAAGTTTATAACAAATAAAAAGATCAAAATATTCTTTGCCTTAACTAGCCAGATTTCTGAGGCAATCGAAAACTGCTATGGAAAACAAATTGTGGATGTGGCAGTTGAAGAAATGAAAAAAGAATATATGTTAGGAGAAAAAGAAAAAACTGAAGAGGCACAGTCAGAATTTTCAACTGAAAATGCACCAGTTATAAGAATAACAAACTCCTTACTAAAACAGGCTGTGAATGCAGAAGCTAGTGATATTCACTTAGAGCCTTTTAAGAGTTTTGCTATAATCCGAATGAGGGTGGATGGCATCTTAAATGAAATAAACCAAGTTCCGAGTGGTGTATATAAATCCTTATGCACAAGAATAAAGATTATGGCAAATATGGATATAGCCACTAAGTTAATTCCTCTAGATGGTAAGATAACTGAGAATATAGACGGAATAGATTACGATTTCAGGGTATCTTCACTACCAACAATGTATGGGGAGAAAATAGTTATAAGAGTTTTATATAAAGCAGAGAGATTCATCAATTTAGACTCATTGGGCTTTAGCGTAGATAAAGTTATGCTTTTAAGGGATATATTGAAACTTTCTCATGGAATGATAATAGTTGCAGGACCTACAGGAAGTGGAAAATCAACAACATTATATGCACTACTAAATGAAATTAATAGTAAAAGTAAAAATATTATTACTATAGAAGATCCAATAGAATATAATATGCCTAGAATTAATCAAGTAAATGTAAATAATAAAGC
>NZ_JAENWL010000295.1 GCF_016650095.1 Clostridium sp.
ACTTATGATGGCATTTGATATGGGTGGACCATTCAATAAAGCAGCATATACTTTTGGAGCGGCAACGGTAGTTGCTGGTCAAACTTCAATGATAATGGCAGCAGTAATGGCGGCAGGAATGACTCCTCCACTAGGAATAGCTCTTGCAACAGTTATAGCAAAAAAGAAATTCACACCAGAAGAAAGAGAAGCAGGAAAATCTGCTTGGGCACTCGGTATTTCATTTATAACAGAGGGTGCAATACCATTTGCTGCAGCAGATCCACTTAAAATAATACCTTCATTAATGGTAGGTTCAGCTGTTACTGGAGCACTATCTATGATATTTAAAGCAGCTATAGCAGTTCCTCATGGTGGTATATTTGTACTATTTATTCCTCATGCAGTTACTAATGTAGGTCTATATGCAGTGTCTATAGTAGTTGGTACAGTAGTAACCGCTCTTATGATTTCAGTATTAAAGAAGGATGTTGTTGTTAAAGAAGAGTATGAAAATGATAAGGCATACAAGGCTTAAGCTCAAAATTATCGCGAGTGGCGATGATGAATAAATGGCTGTACAAGAGTTAATGATAGTTATTGAGAAAGAGATTTTAGGGCTTTAAAAAATATAGTTATAAAGTTAAATTCACTTCAAAGCGGATAAAACATTTAAGTTTACTGCAAGGAGTGAATTTCTTTTATTAAGGAGGCAATTTAATGAAAGGAATTGGAGTTTCGCCTGGAATAGTAATAGGAAAAGCACTATTAAAAGAAGAACAGAAAATTATTATAGAGAAAAAAGATATTAAAAACTGTGAAGAAGAAATTGAAAGATTTAATAGGGCTATGGAAAAGAGTAAGAGTGAAATTCAGCATATATATAATGATGTGTTAATAAATATAGGTGAAAATGAGGCTACGATATTTGAAGCTCATTTAATGATACTTGAAGATCCAGAAATACTTGAACAAATTGAGAAAAAAATACAAGATGATAAAGTTAATGCTGAGTGGGCACTAAAAGAGATTTCAGATATGTTTATGTCCATGTTTGAAAGCATGGATAATGAATACATGAAAGAAAGAGCAGCAGACATAAGGGATGTAACAATGAGACTTATGAAAAAATTAATGAATATCGAAGAGGTTAACTTTGGGGAATTAGCTAGCCAAGTTATAATCGTAGCGCGTGATTTAACCCCATCTGACACATCACAGATAGATAAAAATAAGGTCTTAGGTTTTATAACGGAAATGGGGGGAAGAACCTCACACTCAGCTATAATGGCTAGAACCTTAGAAATACCAGCTATAGTAGCAGTTCAGGATATAACTAATAAAGTTAAAAATGGAGATTTAATTGTTTTTGATGGTATCGAAGGAATAATATATGTTAATCCCGAAGAAAAAATAGTGAAGATTTATGAATGCAAAAAAGCTGAATATAATAAATCACAAAAGGAGTTAAGCTTATTAATAGGAAAAGAAAGCATAACGACTGATGGAGTAAAAGTAGAACTTTCTGGTAATATAGGAACACCTAAGGATTTAGAGAGTGTTATAAGTAATGATTGCGAAGGAATAGGCTTATTTAGATCTGAGTTTTTATATATGGATAGAAATTCAGCTCCAACTGAGGAAGAACAGTTTGTAGCGTACAAGGAAGTTGCACAAGCAATGAAGAATAAGCCAGTGATTATTAGGACTTTGGATGTTGGTGGAGATAAGGAATTGGATTATTTAAAGCTACCAAAAGAAATGAATCCGTTTTTAGGATATAGAGCGATAAGAGTTTGTTTAGATAAGCTAGATATATTTAAAACTCAATTAAGAGCTATACTAAGAGCTAGTGCCTTTGGAAATATTAAGATAATGTTTCCTATGATTTCTAGTATTGAAGAACTCAGAGCAGCAAAGACGATTGTTAATGGAGTTAAAGATGAATTGCTTAAAGAAAATATAGCATTTAAAGAAAATATAGAAGTGGGAATTATGATAGAGATACCAGCTGCTGCAATTATTTCTGATTTACTAGCTAAAGAGGTGGACTTTTTTAGTATAGGGACTAATGACCTTATTCAATATACAACTGCAGTAGATAGAATGAATGAAAAAATATCTCATTTATATAATCCATTTCATCCAGCCTTGCTAAGGCTTGTAAAAATGGTTATTGATAATGCTCATAAAGAAAATAAATGGGTGGGTATGTGTGGAGAAGTAGCAGGAGATCCTAAACTAATACCTATTTTAATTGGCATGGGATTAGATGAATTTAGCATGAGTCCTATAGCATTGCTGAAAGCAAGAGGAGTTATTAGAAACACATCCAAAGCAGAAATGAGAAGTTTGGCACAGCAAGTTATTAATTTACCTACTGCTGAAGAAGTTGAAAGATTCATTGAAAAAAATTTAAATATAAAACATTAAAATAAAGTTTTTTAAACAAATAGGGAACTCCAAAATTTTGGAGTTCCCTATTTGTTTATTATATGAAATAAATTCAAAAGAATAACATACGGCTAGAAATAATTTAGTAAACTTAATTATGATAATATTTTAATAATAGAAACCTACTTAGTGTGGTTTTTTTATATAAAAGAAGAATAATTTAACATTAAAGGAAACAGAATATTCTTAATATTCTAATAAATAGTTTACATTTATATTAAAAGGTTGTATTATTAATTTATGAATTGATAATAAATTAACATTTAAAACGTATAATAATTATAAACAACATTCTTAAATTCAAGGGTAGGAGATGATTTTATTGGCTGAGGAAAAATGCTGTGCAGGATGTGGAGAAACAGATGTTAGGCTAGAAAAAGTAAAAGACATCACTGAAAAGTTTAAAGATATGAAAGGTGCGTTAATTCCAGTACTTCATGAAGTGCAAAAATTATTTGGATACTTGCCAGAAGAAGCATTGCAAGTAGTATCGGAAGAACTTAACATATCTATGTCTGAAATCTATGGAGTATCAACTTTTTACTCGCAATTTACTTTAGAACCAAAGGGAGAACATATAATTAAGGTATGTCTTGGAACAGCCTGTTATGTAAAAGGATCACAGGATATTTTAGATAGATTTTCCAGTATTTTGGAAGTGGAGATTGGAAAGACAACAAGTGATGGGAAATTTACTTTAGAAGCTGCGAGGTGTCTCGGTGCATGCGGTTTGGCACCAGTTCTTATGGTAGATGATAAAGTATATGGAAGATTAATTCCTGATGATGTAATAAGGATAATTGAAGAATATAAGTAAAAAAATCAATTTAGTGAACTGAGATATGGAGGGATGTTAATGAAGACGGTACAAGACCTTGAAGAGATAAGAAAAAATACTTTTAATAGAGTTAACCAAGGAACGGATAGAAAAAGCACAAGAATTGTTATTGGTATGGCTACTTGTGGAATAGCGGCAGGAGCAAATGAAGTTTACGACGCAATAGTAGATGAAGTTAATAAACTAGGATTATCTAATGTAGTAGTAGCTAAAACGGGTTGCATAGGTGTGTGTAGATTAGAACCTATTGTAGAAATTATAAGACCAGGAGAAGAGAAAGTAACTTATGTTAAGATGTCTCCTTATAAAGCTAGAAGGGTTGTAGCTAGTCATGTATTAGTTGGAACAGTTAGAAATGAATACACAATGCATGTAATTCAGGGGAGAATACTTAATGATTATGTTCTAGAAAGCGATTAAGAATTATTGTCTATCCCAAAGGAATAGAAGGGGGAATTTTAATGGAGGTTTACCACTCTCAGGTACTTGTTTGTGGGGGAAAAGGATGCGTTTCTCCAGAATCAGCAGATCTTTTTAGAAGTTTAAAGTCAGAAGTAAGAAAACATAAATTAAATCATGAAATTGAAGTATTAAAAATAGGTTGTTTAGGGCTTTGTGAATTAGGTCCTATTGTGGTAGTTTATCCAGAAGGAGTTTTATATACCAAAGTAAAAACTGAGGATATAGCAGAGCTTGTAGAATCACATTTTATTCAAAATAGAGTACTAGAACGTCTTGAGTATAACATCAAAGAGGGAGAAGGAAATGTAAGAAATCTTAATAAGCTAGATTTCTTTAAAAAACAATTAAGAATAGCTCTAAGAAATTGTGGGATTATAGACCCGGAAAATATTGATGAATATATAGCCCTTGATGGGTACAAGGCTTTAGAAAAGGTACTTACATCTATGTCTCCATTAGAAGTAATTGAAAATGTTAAGAATTCGGGACTCAGAGGAAGAGGTGGTGGAGGTTTTCCTACAGGGCTGAAATGGCAATTTGCAGCTAAGCAGGAAAGAGATGAAAAATATATCATTTGTAATGCGGATGAAGGAGACCCGGGTGCATTTATGGATAGATCTGTTCTTGAAGGAGATCCTCATTCAGTGCTGGAAGCTATGACTATAGGCGGGTACGCTATAGGATCAAGTAAAGGATTTATATATGTTAGAGCGGAATATCCACTAGCCGTTGAAAGACTGGAAATAGCTATTAATCAGGCTAGAGAATACGGACTACTAGGAGAAAACATTTTAGGGCTAGGTTTTAATTTTGATATAGAAATAAGACTTGGAGCTGGTGCATTTGTATGTGGGGAAGAAACTGCTCTTATGCAGTCAATTGAAGGTAAAAGAGGCATGCCTATGCCTAAACCGCCATTCCCAGCTGTTAGTGGACTTTGGGGCAAGCCTACAATTATAAATAATGTTGAAACATTTGCTAATATAGTTCCTATTATATTAAAGGGAGCTGAGTGGTTTA
>NZ_JAENWL010000333.1 GCF_016650095.1 Clostridium sp.
AATAAAGTTCAGGGTTTCTTTTATGTTTTTAGCTAAGCATTTTTATGCTTTTCATAAAACTTAGTGTAGCTTTTTAGTTCTCTTTTTAAAAGATTTGGAGTATCAAGCCTATAAGGACAGTGATTCTTACAGTGTCCACATTCTATGCAATTATTTATAAGCTCCATCTTTTCTTTAAAGCTATCATTTAAGAATTCTTGATATGGAGCTCTTTTAAGAAGAAGTGATATGCGGGCAGATGTAGGAATTTCAATTCCAGCAGGGCATGGTAGACAATATCCACAACCACGACAAAAATCTCCTGAAAGTTCAATGCGATCCTTGTTAATAATGGACCACATGGCATCATCCAATAGAGGGGGATTTTTCTCGAGAGAAATAAATTCATCTAGTTCAGTTTCTCTTTGTATTCCCCATATTGGCACAACATTATCAAATTGTCTTAAAAATGCAAATGCTGAGGCAGCATTAGTTATTAGACCTCCGGAAAGGGCCTTCATTGCTATCAGTCCTATATTTCTTTTTTTACATTCATTAATTAACAATAAATCAGTGTCAGAAGATAAAGAACTTAAGGGGAATTGTACAGTGTCATATAGCCCTGAAGCAGCGGCATCCATAGCATTCTTAATTTTATGGTTTGTAAGCCCTATAAAACGAACAAGGCCTTTTTTCTTAGCTTCTAGAAGGCCGGCGTAGAGACCTTCTGGATCTTTAGGGTCAGGAAGAATATCTGGGTTATGTAATTGAAGGATATCTACATAATCAGTTTTTAAATTTTTAAGACTTATTTGCAAATGCTCAAGTAAAGTTTTTCTGTCTTCGGCATGACTTTTTGTTGCAATTATGATATCATTTCTCACGTCGGAAAGAGAATATCCTATTTTTTCTTCACTATCAGAATATCCTCTTGCAGTATCAAAAAAGTTTATTCCATTGTCGTAAGCTTTTCGCAGAATATTTTTGGATTCTTCAAAAGAAACTCTCTGAACCGGTAATGCTCCAAAGCCACTTCTTGTAACCATAAGATTTGTTTTTCCTAATTTTATTTTATCCACTTAAACACCTCCATATTATTTATATACAAGTTGTATTAATGTTTATCATAGATTGAAGACTCCACTTATATCTAACTCTTATTTTATAGTGTTAGAGTTTTTGTGTCAATAATAACACATATCTATATCTTATCGAAAAAATTACATTGGAATGATATAATGGAAGAATAAATAGGAAAAGTTCATACATTTTTTAAATTGGCTAATAATATAGATAAGTGTAAAAAACAATATAAACAAGTTGAAACTGAGTAATCTGTTTATTAACTAAACGATTAATTGAGTAATGAATTTTTAAATTAGGCATTTATACCAAAACAAGTAATTTAATAATGGAAATATGATAAAATGTGTTATTAAATATATGTAAACTTTAAATGAATTATGCTAAAATAAAACTATAGATTATTGTAGGAGGAAAATTTGTGGATACTACTGATTACAGAATTCTTGAGATACTTTTAGAAGACGGAAGAATGCCTATGAAGGAACTTGCCCAAAAGGTATCACTTAGTGCACCTGCGGTTGCAGAAAGAGTAAAGAGGCTTGAGGAAGAAAATATTATAACCGGTTATAAAGCGAAAATAAACTATTCTAAACTTGGGAAAAAAATTAATGTGCTTATAAACGTAGGTATAAATGTTCAGAGAAATAAAAAATTTATGGAATTTATAAAAAATGAGGATTCTATAATAGAATGCTATCATGTTACTGGACCATACTGTAATATTTTGAAGGCTAGATTTGAGGATATTACAAGTCTAGAAAAACTTATTGGAAAGATACAAATGTTTGGAGATACTGAGACATTTATAATACTTTCTGAATTAGAAAAAGAACATATAATAAACAAAGAGGAAAAAGTATACGATTATAGTTATTATAACAATGAGGTAAAATAGCAAACCAGATATTAGAAGGAGGACAAGAATATGAACAAGTTAAGTCTTCAGCGTAAAGAAATAGAGGAAGTTTATGGTAAAATAAGCCCTTTTGAACTTAAGGATAAATTAATTGATCTTGCAGAGGAATCAAAGAAAAGTGGTGCACAATCACTACTGGATGCAGGTAGAGGAAATCCCAATTGGATTGCAGCGTCGCCAAGAGAGGCTTTTTTTACTTTTGGTCAATTTGCGGTTGAAGAAAGCCGTAGTGTATGGAGTGATCACGACTTAGCTGGAATGCCAAAGAAAGAAGATATTTCAAAACGTTTTATAGATTTTATAAGAAAACATAAAGATGATCCAGGAATTGAACTTCTTCGTAAAATGATTAATTATGGTGTAACAGTTAAAGGATTTAATGCTGATGACTGGATTTACGAATTAGTAGATGGGATTATTGGGGATAACTATCCTCAGCCAGATAGGATGCTAACTCATGTTGAAAATGTAGTTAATGACTATCTTATTCAGGAGTTATGCTATAATGAACCCCTTGAAGGAAAGTTTAAGACCTTTGCTGTTGAGGGCGCAACGGCAGCAATGTGTTATATTTTTGATACATTAATTGCTAACAATATATTGTCAAAGGGAGATAAGATTGCAATTATGGCTCCAATTTTCACGCCTTATCTCGAAATACCTCATTTACCGCGCTATAATTTTGAGGTTATTAAAGTTTTAGCTGATGAAATGACAGATGATGGTAGACGTACATGGCAATATTCTTCTAAAGAAATTGAGAAAATGAGAGATTCTAGTATAAAGGCATTATTTATAGTTAATCCAAGTAATCCAGCTTCTGTTGCGATGAAACCAGAAAATGTTAAACAGTTAAAAAATATTGTTGACAATGATAATCCAGATTTAATGATTATTTCAGATGATGTGTATAGTACTTTTGTAGATGATTTTCGTTCAATAATGGCAGATTTGCCATACAATACAATTGGAGTATATTCTTATTCAAAATATTTTGGAGTAACGGGCTGGCGTCTTGGAACTATTTCGCTCTATGAGCATAATGTATTTAATAAATTATTAAAAGAGCAAGATGAAGATAAAAAGGAAAGGGCAAGGATACGTTACGGAGGAATTTCTACTGATCCTGATAATATTGATTTTATTGATAGAATAGTAGCAGATAGTCGGCAGGTTGCACTTAATCATACTGCAGGATTATCTACACCACAACAAGTACAAATGGCATTCTTTTCGTTATTTGCTATAGTTGATAAAGAAAATAGATATAAAAAATTAACAAAAGATATTTGCCGCAGGAGGAAAAGACTTTTATTTGAGGGATTGGGAGTAGATTTACAGACAAATCCTTTCGATGCGTCTTATTATACTCAATTTGATTTACTAGAGTGGGCTGCTCGAAATTATAATATTGATTTTGTGAAGTATTTACAAGAAAGTTTTAAACCAGTAGACATTCTTATACGGTTAGCAGAGCAATCTTCTATAGTATTATTAGGAAGTAGTGGATTTAATGGTCCGGAGTGGTCTATAAGGATATCACTAGCAAATCTTAATGATGAATCTTATTCTAAAATTGGGGAAGTTCTTCATAAAGTAATGAAAGACTATGCGAATGAATGGAATGAATCTAAAACTACGTAATAAGTATTAGAAAAAGCACAAGGGACATTGAATGCACCTTGTGCTTTTGTTATGCATGTGGATTCTCTTATTATTAATCCATTATCAACTGTCGGGCCTTTTGAATTATTGTATTAAATTCAGGTGTATTATTTATATCATTAATAGTTTTTGGTGTTGTAGGTGATTTAGAACAATCTTGAATTTTTAATTGGAACCATTTAACATCATGCCAATTATCAAATTTGTAGCCTACATTCTGATAAACACCTATTGGGTTAAACCCAAAAGATTGATGGAGGCCTTCACTTTTAATATTAGGTAAAGTAATTCCCGCATAAGCATTGTAATAACCTTGTAATACTAATAATTCAAATAGTGCAAAATATAATGCTTTCCCAATCTTTTTTCTATGGTACTTATGGTTTATATAAATTGAAAAATCTACGGACCAATCATAGGCCTTACGCTGCATATATTCTGCAGCATAGGCATAGCCTACAACGATACCATTAACCTCACATAAAAGCCAAGGATACTTCTTTTGAATATTAGTTATTCTTTTGCCAAACGCCATTATAGTTGGTACTTCATATTCAAAAGTAATGACAGTATCTGTTATATAAGGTGAATAAATTTCTAAAATTGAAGCACTATCAGCCTCAGTAGCAAGTCTTATATTTTTATTTATTTGCATTTATATCTTCCC
>NZ_JAENWL010000119.1 GCF_016650095.1 Clostridium sp.
CCCTTTACATGGCAAATCCGACAGTTCAGAAATACTGAGTCCTGTCGGCTTTTATTTTCATATACCAATATTTAATTATACACTATATTGGGCTAATCACCCATAATATTTAAATGCACAGTGACCGTAGTTCCCTTTTTCACTTCCGAGCCTTCTATGCTTTGTTCTGAAGCTACTCCACTACCAATAAATTGAACTTTTAGACCAAGACTATTTAAAAGTGCACTAGTAACTTCCGGGCTATTTCCTTTAATATTCGGAACCATAACAGTATTACTATTTTCTGTTCCTTTATCAGTGTGTAATATAATTTCAGTTCCCTCTTTAACTGTATATCCGGGTTTAGGAGTCATATCAGTAATAATTTCCCCCTCGGCACTTAATTTTGCCTTCAAATTATTAGTTTTTAATAATTTCTGCGCATCTGCCTTATTAAGCCCTCTTACCTCTGGAACAATAATATCCTTAAGTAAGCTTTTCGCAATCTCCTCGCTGGAAGCATCGGATTTAATTGATAAGTAATTAAATATATCATTAAAGACTTGTTTTCCAACCACAGTTGCAATCTGTCCACCATAATAGTTAGATGGGTCTGGTTCATCAATATTAATTAGTATGGATATTTGAGGATCATCCGCAGGTGCCATTCCAGCAAATGATGAAACATATTTTTGTGCTGCATATCCAGGTCCAGTCGTATTTATTTTTTGAGCAGTTCCTGTCTTCCCTGCAATATGGTATCCTGCAATAAATGCCTTCTTACCACCACCGCTTTCTACAACCTGTTCAAGATAATTTCGTAATAGTTTTGCAGTGTCCTCATTCACTATTTTTCTTTCATTATAATTTGAAAATGTTTGTACAACTTGTTTGTTTTTCAAATCATCATAAGCTACTATCTCTTTCATGACATGAGGTGTTATAAGCTTACCTCCATTTGCAATGGCATTAAAAGCTGATAAATACTGTATACAAGATAAAGTATTTCCTTGACCAAATGATGTTACTGCTAAATCAAGAACAGTCATATCTTTGGTTTTTCTAACTATCCCTGAAGCTTCTCCATTTAAATCAATACCAGTTCTTTTGCCAAATCCAAACAAAGCAATGTACTTATTTAGTTTTTCTTGTCCGAGTCTTCTACCGAGTTCCATAAATCCAACATTACACGAATTTTTCAAAATATCAACAAAATTTTGTTCTCCATGTCCTGTGGTCTTCCAACATTTTATTGCTCTACCTGAAACTATAGTGCTACCATTACAGACAAATTTATCACTTTCTTTAACTAGCCCCTCTTCCATGGCCGCTGTAGCTGTTACCACTTTAAAAATAGACCCCGGCTCGAACGTGTCACTTACTGCCCTATTTCTCCAGGCCTTTTGATTTTCGTCAAAACTTTTACTAAGGTCCCAAGGGTCATTAGGATTATAGTCTGGTTTATTAACCATGCCTAGTATTTCTCCATTTTTAGGATTCATTGCAATTATAGTAACTGCAGCTGCTTTATTATCTATCATTGCCTGCTCAGCTGCTTTTTCACAAAAATATTGAATCATCTGGTCAATAGTAAGCACTACATCTTTGCCATCTACTGGCTTTGTATAATCTGATATTGTATAAGGTAATTCTTCACTTTTTCTATCAGTTTCTGAAATCTTTATTCCTGGAACACCTGATAAATATTTATTATAATATAGTTCAACGCCTGTTAATCCATTTCCATCAGAATTAGTAAGTCCTAGAACATTTGCTAAAAAATTTTCATTAGGATAATATCTTTTAGTATCTCCAGTAATAACAATTCCCCGAAGATTTTGCTTTTTAGAAAAATCAGCAATTTTGTCAGCCATAGGCTTATCTATCCTTCTTTTTAAAATAGCTGCTCCAATGGCTTTTCCTTTTGAATTGGTCTTAGTCAAAATAGATAAAACATCCTTAGATTCCATTCCAAGTATTTCAGCGAGCCCTGGTGCAATATCACTCATAGTTAATTTGTTTTTCTTTGTAGTGTCTCTTAATGAATTAAGATCTAAATCTACTCTAAAAACATTTGCACTTATAGCGAGTTCCTTACCATTTCTATCTAAAATTCTTCCTCTCTTTGGTGAAATACGAACGTCACTAGTCCACTGTAGAATTGCCCTTTCTTTATACTCTTTCCCTTTAACTATCATTACGTAGCTTAGTCTACTAACTAATAGTATAAACAAAAGAAAAAGTATTAGAAATACAACCAGCATTCTGCGTTTAACTAATACCTTGTCTCTATACTCTGCTCCTGCCAATTTGTTTCCCCCCACTATCTTACTCTAGAAGATAACAATTGCTCTCTAAAAGATAGTATTGCTATCTAAAAGATCATTTTTTTAATTTTCGCCATTATTTCCTTGCTCTTATTCACTTGTAGTTCTTCCTTTGTTCCTAAATTGTTTTTACTCAAATCTAAATATTGTATGTCACTAATTGTGGGTTTAACCATTTGAAGTTTCGTCGTCGCTATTTTTTCAATGTAACTTATATTCCTAAACTTAATCAGTTCTACACTATACGCGTCATTTTCTTTACTCACCATTTCCAATTCTGCTTTAGTTTTAGAAGTCATATCTTGATAATTGTAAATCATACAATATCTAGAAATAATTATCACACCAACAACAAAGCCTAAAAGAATATTCGTAAGAACACCTTTTTTCTTTTTCATGTCCTTCATTTTTTTTCTATGCTCTATCTGTATTCGTGATTTTTCTAGCTCTTCATAATTTGGTTTTCTAATTGATTCATCTGGTTTTAATACCGTATTTCCATCCATCCTATACTTGTTTTTTGCTACTATCACTTTATTCACCCCATCCACAATTTAGAACTAAATCTTCTCAGCTACCCTTAATTTTGCACTTCTACTTCTTGAGTTTATTTCTAACTCTTCCACGCTAGCTACTATAGGTTTTCTGCTTATGAGTTTTACTATTGCTGTTTTACCACACACACACATAGGTAATTCTTTTGGACATTTGCATGGGTCTTGCAAGTTTCTAAACTTATTTTTAACAATTCTATCCTCAAGTGAATGGAATGTAATAATAGCCATTCTTCCACCACTAGTAAGTCTATTTATTCCATTTTCTATTGCTTTATCTAATATTCTTAATTCACCGTTCACTTCAATTCTTATACCTTGGAATGTCCTTTTAGCTGGATGGCCACCTTCTCTCTTATACTTTGCTGGAATGGCTGCATCAATAACATTAACTAGTTCCAAAGTAGTATCAATTGTTTTTGGTTTTCTTCTATCTACTATAAAATTAGCTATTCGTTTGGAAAATTTTTCTTCTCCATAATTCCTTATAACTTCCGCTATCTGCTGTTCCTCGTAGTTATTGACCACATCAAATGCTGTTATCCCCTTACTCCTATCCATTCTCATGTCAAGAGCTGCATCTTTCATATAGCTAAATCCACGCTCTGCATTATCTAATTGATATGAAGAAACTCCTAAGTCCATAAAAATTCCATCTACTTTTTCTATTTCAAGTTTGTCGAGTATATCGTCAATATTATAAAAATTATCGTGTACATAAGTAACGTTGCTAAATTCTTTAAGAACAGTTTCAGCTGCTTTTAACGCATCCGCATCTTGATCAATTCCAATTAACCTCCCGCTTTTCGACAATCTTTTTAAAATTTCTAAAGAGTGCCCTGCACCTCCTAGTGTACAATCAACATAAATTCCATCTTCTTTAATATCTAGCGCATCAATGCACTCATTTAACAAAACTGATACATGCTTAAATTCCATACTTTACTCTCCTTCTATTTATCTAATTCAATCTATATACCTAATTCAATCATTTTTTCTGCTATCTCATCAAAATTCATATCCGAGTCATTGTATTCATCCCATTTATCTTTAGCCCATATTTCTATTCTAGTTGATACTCCTATACTTACTATTTCCTTTTGAAGGCCTGCGTATTCGCATAAATTTTGTGGTATTAGAGCTCTTCCTTGTTTATCTATTGTTATTTCATTAGCACCTGAAAAGAAAAACCTTACAAATGCTCTGGCATCCTTATTCGTTAATGGAAGTTTCTTTAGTTTTTCTTCCATTATCAACCATTCAGCCATTGTATAAATGTATAGACATCCATCTAGGCCCTTCGTCAATATAAATCCACTATCGAGTCCATCTCTAAATTTCGTGGGAATAATCATTCTGTTTTTACTATCGATGGCATGTTGATATTCACCAATAAACATATTACTCCCCCACTCTATAAATTCACTCCACTTTAAACCACTTTAAACCATTTTAAACCACTTTTAAGTATTATTCTATATAAAATTGAAATTTCCTTCTTATTTTAAATTATTATTATCTTTTTTTGAAAATAATTAAAATTTCCAATCTATCATTAGAACATATTAACTTAATATACATTATCATCCATAACCATTTTTCACTTCATTTACTATTCTAATTAACTTTCTTGAAATGCATTAACATCTAGGGTATAATTTATAAGGAATAAAAATTTTAAACGAGCGAAAGGAATGTACATATATATGAAGCTAGGAATTGTAGGTTTACCAAATGTAGGAAAAAGCACATTGTTTAATGCAATAACAAAAGCAGGGGCAGAATCTGCTAACTATCCATTTTGTACTATAGAGCCAAATGTAGGAGTTGTTAGTGTCCCCGACAAAAGATTAGATGTGCTAAGAGATATTTATAATAGCAAAAAGATAGTTCATACAGCAATTGAATTTTATGATATAGCCGGCCTTGTAAAAGGAGCAAGTAAAGGTGAGGGTTTAGGTAATAAGTTTCTATCCCACATCAGAGAAGTTGAATCTATAGTTCATGTGGTAAGATGCTTTCATGATGAAAATATCATACATGTAGATGGTACTATCGATCCCATACGTGACATAGATACTATTAATCTAGAACTTATTTTTTCTGATCTTGATGTGCTGGACCGAAGAATGGAAAAATCAGTGAAACTTGTTCGTTCTGGTGATAAAACAGCAAAAATGGAATATGAACTTATGGAAAGAATAAAAGAACACCTTGAAGCAAATTTTCCAGTAAGAACACTAGAGTTTACCGAGGAAGAAGCTGCTTTTGTAAACATTCTTTTCTTAATCACCTCAAAACCAGTATTATATGCGGCAAACATTAGTGAGGATGATCTAATGTCTGGCAACATTGAAAATGATATGGTTAAAAAAGTTAAAGAATTTGCTGCAAATGAGAATTCGGAAGTAATTATAGTTTGCGCACGGCTTGAAGAAGAGTTATCTTCTTTAGAAGACGAGGAAAAAATGGAACTTCTAAATGAATATGGCCTTGAAGAAACTGGTCTTGATAAACTTATTCACTCAAGTTATAGACTACTCGGACTCATGAGCTTTCTAACTGCAGGTGTTCAAGAAATAAGGGCTTGGACTATACACATTGGAACTAAAGCCCCAGCAGCTGCCGGTAAAATTCATTCGGATATAGAAAGAGGCTTTATAAGAGCAGAAATAGTCTCATATGACAAGTTAATTGAATATGGCAGTGAAGCAGCTGCTAAGGAAAAAGGGCTATATAGACTTGAAGGAAAAGAGTATATTATGCAAGATGGCGATGTAGTTAATTTTAGATTTAACGTATAATATTAAAAAAGCAGGAGCTGTTTATGGCTCCTGCTTTTTCAATATCTATCATTAAGTTATTTTTTCCCACTATATTTTTTTAATTCTTTGGTAATAGCAGCCATTACATCATCGAAGGTAGTATCTGAATCTCCCATTAGTATACCGATTGCATCTTCAATAGAGGTCATAGTATATAAATGAAATCTCCCATTTTTAATTTCTCTCTCAACTTCTTCACTTAAAACCAGGTCGTCTGCATTAGAGATTGGTATCGCTACACCTTTGCCGCAGGTCGTGTCGATTGCTTTGCATACTCCAAAAAAGCCCTCTATTTTATCATTTACTCCACCTATTGGTTGAACATCTCCAAATTGATTTACCGAGCCTGTTACGGCAATACTTTGCTTTATAGGTATTTTACTTAGAGCTGATAACATACATATTATTTCTGCAACAGATGCACTATCACCATCTATTTTGCCGTAGATCTGTTCAAAGCACAAATGAAAGTCCACTGGTAGTTTACTAAATCCTCCATTAATATTACTTATATATCCCTTTAAAATACTAATAGATTTACTATGGATGTTTCCACTTAGATGACTCTCTTGTTGAACATCTATAATATTACCTTCTCCCTTATAACAACAACAGGTAATCTTTATTGGCTTACCAAAACTTAAATACCCTGTATCAATTACTGATAATCCATTCACTTGGCCTATTTTACTATTTTTTACATCAATAAGCATTTTCTTTTCAGTATAGTTATCTAAAATATCCTTTTCCATACTGTCTTTTTTATAACTTATCTCAATTATATCATTTTCAGTAATCTCTTCTTTACGCTCGTTATTAACCTTATTGCTAGCTAAAGTTAATAATTTATTTATTTCATATTTGTCATAGTATATTTTATTTCTACTCTGGGCCTTTCGTGATAACAGTTTTGCTACTTCCCTTACAGCTCCTTTTGTAAGGCACTTTAAATTATTTTCACTACACATTTTATTTATCTCAAATACCAACGATTGCTTTAAATCATTGTCTATATTCTGCACTGGATTACATGCTGCTTTTATTGTAAAGAGTTTTCTAAAGTCTTCATCATAGTTATAAAGCAAGTCATAAGTCTCATAGTCCCCAATAAGAATTATCTTTTCTTTAACAGGTATAGGTTGTGGTTTTAAGGTATTTAAGGAAACGAGTTCATAAAAATTTTTGTTATAAGCAACATCTACCTCCCCTGTTAATAATGTCTTTTTCAAATAATAGTAAGCAGAAGGATTAGTTAGTAAATCCTTTATTCTAATTACCAAGCACCCTTCATTAGCTTTTAACATACTACCACCTTTTATAAATTCTATATCCGTAGAATAAACCCCATTGTGATTTTCATATTCTATAGTTCCAACCACGTTTGCTAAAGTTGGATCTTGTTCAAATATAACTGGTGGAATTTGATTTTTACTATTATCTACAATCACGTTTATAGCATGTCTAAATATAATCTCATTTATTTTTTCCTCATCCTCATCATAGTTTAAAGAATAAATGTCTATAAGTTTTCTCTCGATATCTTTGCATACTATATCAAGATATTTTTGTACAGCTTCATCTTCCATGAACATATTTTTATATTGCTGCTTTAAATCATTCATTTCGGTTTTATAGTACATTTCCATTATTTGCTTTATATTCTCTAAATCCTTTTCTTCAATTAATTTTAATTCCTCTAATATTTCCTTAGCCTTTTCTTTTAACATGCTTGCCGTTTTTAAAATATTTTCTTTTTTCTCTTTATCCAATGTATCATATTCGTTTTCAGACATTTCTTTTCCACTACTTAAAGGAATGAATGTAAATCCATTATTGGTAGACTTTATGTCGAAACCATTCACTTTTGCTGAATCTATTAGTTTAGCAATTAATTCATTTCTTTTCTTTTGAATATTCTCTTGAATCTCTTCCTTTTCTTTATTTGTAGAATCATTGTAGAACTGAAATGTACACTCCAAATATTCGTTCTGTAATTCTTCAAGTGTTTCTTTTAGCTTATTTCCACCCCCATTACTTACAAAAATGGGTTTAGGAGATTTTTCATCTTCATATAACACATAGCAAATATCTTTTGGTTTGCTCTTGTTTTCAAAAATTTTATTTGCATATTTCATAATATCTTTAAGGCTCTCTTTTGAAAAATCGTCTATTAAATAAATATTAAAACCATCTTTATCTATACTTAAAGCAGTTTTAATATTTTCTATTACATCTAAATACTGGGGCAATGAATCTAACTGTTCCCTCAAACTCATATCTTCTTCAATATCAAAATTATATATAATATCCTCCGGAGTTAATTCCCTATTCATATTCCTCCTCCTTTCAAACCTTTATTATATTAATATTCTTATATCACTAATTTAGGAACAAATATTATCATTGTTAAGTAATAATATTTTCTAAATTTGTGTGTTTATATATTTTTTTCTCATGCCATTTTAATGATAAATAATTAAAATAGACTTTTATTATTACTTGAGTTAAATTCCAACATAAGATATACTTAGATTATTGAATTTTTATATTTATTATAATTTTATTATGAAGGAGAATACTGATGGGATTTAAAGAAAAAATGACTAAAAGTTATACAGACTCTTATTTAAAAAAATATGGTGATAGACTTACTCAAGCACAAGGTAGAGTTCTATCTGTCAAAGTAGAAGAAAAAAGTTATCTAAAAATATTTTATACATTACTTGTAACCATCTTAGTAAAGGCCGAAGGAAGTAAATCTATTTCTAAGTGCATATTTAAAAAAAGACGTTGGTTCAAAAAAGTCAAATTTATTTCTGTGCTTCAAGGGCATTCTGTTTTAATTCAAGGAATGAAGGGCAAAAAAGGAAAAGAACACAGTGATCATATTGCAATTATAAACATTAGAAATGTGACTACAAAGAGAGAATTGGTTCCAATGCAAGGCGGTACTCCAAAGGTTCAAAGAGTAAGAGCAGATAAACGTTTTAAATAATAAATAAAAAAGTATATATTACTACTAATGCATTCACCTAGCTAAGAACTACTAATTTTGTTTTTAATTAATTTGCTAAAAAATATAAACTCGCTGTCGCTCAAACATATATTTTTCTTAACGCACCTTAATTAAAAACAAAATAAGAAGTTCTAAAGCTAGCTTCAATGCATTATACGTAATATATACTTTTTTTTGCGCATAAAAACATTTGTTAGAAAATGAGAATTTATAAAACTCTCATTTCTTAATAATTAGAGGTAATAAAATAAATAACAAGTCAGTATGCGACGGATATTTCGCATACTGACTTGTTTTATTTAAATGTCCCTTAATGCTTGTGCACTAAATATAAGTACAATGAGTTGATGAATGAAATTATGCCCGAGAAAAATAAAACAATTAACCATTGACCCAAATTAAGTGGTATTGTATGAAACACCTTCTGTAAAAATGGGACATACACTATGCTAATTAGCATA
>NZ_JAENWL010000315.1 GCF_016650095.1 Clostridium sp.
CAATAATAAAAAGTGCGATTATTAGGTTTTCGCACTTTTACTTGTAACGTCAAATTATAAGAAAGTTAAGCTTTAATTCTAATCGAGTTAAACTAAATATGAGAATCTTTGAATTCAAATGTGAATATATTTCAATTTTAACAATAAATCAACAAAATTATATTAATAATCTATAACGAATAATTGCTTTTGTAAATAATTATAAAGAAATTTGTCAAGTTATATATATTACAACCGATATATATAACACAACTGTTACTTATATTATTACATTGTTATATACTAATATTACAATTATATGTGCTACTTAATTAAAAATTCATAGTGATAAATATGTTTATATAGTAGTTAATTTTGGTTATTTGGTTGTGAATTTATTGAATTTAAAATCAAATTTTAGAGAGGTGATTAAAGTTGGAACAATCGGTTTCAAAGGATTTTTCAGAAATTTCTAATATTAAAAAAAGAAACTTAGATGAATTATTAGCTTTAGTTGAAGAACTTGTAATTAACAAAGTAAGAATTGAGAAAATGAAAAATGAGGTTTCTGATACAACTCATGGAAAAACTCTAGATCAAGAGTTAAGGATTATTTCTGAAATCCAAACTTCTATAAAAAAAGTTAGACTAATTAAAATTAAAACAATAGAAAGTTCTTTGACAGATTTTATTAAAAGGTGTTGCACTCAATATAATGTTAAAGTCGATTTAATCTTTGAAGGATATGAACTAGAAATAGAAAATACGCTTATAATTTATATTCACAACATATTGAATTATTTAATAAAAGATATTTTTAAAAATGAATTTGAAGCTATTAAAGGCAAATCTAATCAAATTAAGGTTTCTGCTTCTTCTGATGGTAAAAATTTGACAACGATTATTGAGAGTAATGGAAAAGGCTTCAACTATAAAGATATCTGTGAAAAACTAAATAAAGAAAATCTAAATTTAATATCATTTAATGATGATGAAATTAAAGAATTTTTAAGTATTATAAATTTCACAAGTATTGAAGAATTGCTTAAATTAAGATTAGATTTAATATATTTAGATGGAAGTATGAAATTTGAATCCGAAATTAATGAATTTAGGCGCTTAACAATTGTGATTCCACTACCTTCGTCAATTATGCAAGGACTGCTTGTAACAATTGGAAATCAAACTTTTGCTATACCATTAGATTTTATTGAAACTATTATAAATAAAAATGCCGTTAAAACAAAAAAATCTAACAAAACTGAAATGATAATTTACATGGATCATATAATTCAGCTTGTACGAGTATCAGAATTATTAAATATCGAACCCACTCTCGAGCCCACATGTATATTAATAGTAAAATCAAACAATAAAAGAGCGGCTTTACTTGTAGATTCGCTTCTTGATCAAACAGATATGGTAATTAAGCCTAAACATTCAATTATGATGGATATTGACGAAATAAAAGGCACTACAATATTAGGTGACGGTTTAGTAACCCTTGTATTAGACATTCCATCAATACTTAAACAAATTTAGAGAGGTGAGACTATGCAGATACTTACATTTCTACTTAATGACGAACAATTTGCTATTGATATTACTTTAGTTGATACACTTAAAAATAAAATGCCTGTAACTCCTGTTCCAAACTCTAAAAAATATATTATTGGTTTAATTAGCAATCGTGGTAGTGTCATACCTGTTATTAATACTAGCTTGATATTAAATGAAAATGATTCAAATAACATTTTCGAAAAATTTATCATTATAAACTTAGGTAATGAAAAACTGGCACTAGCTGTTAATGAAATTGATGATGTATTACAGATTGAAGAAAAAAACATTGAAAACATTAATAATGATGAAGATTTTTCTATAATCAATGTTAATTCAAATATTATTACACTATTAACCTATAAACAATTAAAAAAAATCTAAATTAGATATTGGAGGAATTTCATATGATTAAAAAATTAAATAATGGAGAATTGGATTTAACTGTACTTGAGATTAAGGATGTTATTGATATTAAAACACTTCAAACCTTTCAAGATAATTTTGCTACTGGAATGAATATTGCTAGTGTTACTGTAGATAAAGATGGAACTCCTGTAACTAATCCAAGTTCTTATACAAGCTTCTGTATAGATTTTACACATTCTACTAAAGTAGGAGATGATAGATGTGCATTGTCACACAAGAAAGGCGGAGAAGAAGCTGCGAGAACCCGAAGACCATATATTTATACTTGCCATGCAGGATTAATAGATTTCGCTGCTCCTATATTGGTAGGTGATTATCAAATAGGAACCATTTTAGGAGGGCAAATTTTAACTTCCGCTCCAGAAGAAGCAAAATATAGAAAAACAGCAAATGAAATTGGCGTTAATGAAGAAGGTTATGTAAATGCAGTTAAAAATGTTTATATGACTAAGGAGAAAAATGTAACAGCAGCTGCGGAGGTACTATATATCGTAGCAAATTCAATTGCTACATCGGGTTATGAGAAGCTTAAACTAAGTAATGTGTCTCAAACCCTTGCCGAAAATTTTAGTCAAATATCTGCTACTATGGAAGAACTCAGTGCTTCTTCAGTAAATGTAACAAACAACCAACATAATTTAAGTGATGAAATTATTAACGTAAAAAAAATATCAATAGAAATAAATACAATATTAGATTCTATAAAAAGCATTGCGGATGAAACAAAAATGCTCGGATTAAATGCAGCCATAGAAGCTGCAAGAGCTGGGGAAGCGGGTAGGGGGTTTGGTGTGGTTGCAACTGAAATAAGGACCTTATCACAAAACTCAAAGGAAACAGCTTTAAAAATAATGGACCTGACAAACAAGATACAAGAATCTGTTAATAAGACAATTGAAACTTCCCATGCGACCCTTGAAACTACAGAGCAACAGTCAGCAGCAATTGAAGAGGTTACTGCTAGTCTTATGGAAGTTACAACTTTAGCTGATGAATTAAACTCAATGGCAACCCAAAAATAATAGTGGGTTGTAATGCAACAAAAAAGATATCCTTCTGATTAATCAAAAGGATATCTTTTTTTAATTTAAAAATGCTCCTGCTAGAGTACCTTATACATGCTTTCTCATGTGCTTTAATGCATTTTTTTCCACTCTAGATACCTGTGCTTGGGATATGCCAATTTCATTAGCCACCTCCATTTGAGTTCTTCCATCGAAGAACCTTAAATTTAAGATTAGCTTTTCTCTAATATTTAATTTTTCCATTGCCTCTTTAATTGATATATTATCAAGCCAACTATCATCTAAATTTTTAGTGTCACTTATTTGATCCATTACATAAATTTCATCTCCACCAGAATTATAAATTGGTTCAAATAGAGATATGGGATCTTGTATAGCATCTAGTGCAAATACTACATCTTCTTTTGGTAATTCTAGTTCTTTTGCTATTTGTGTTATGGTAGGTTCTTTATTGTCTTGATTAACCAATCTATCCCGAACTTGTAATGCTCTATATGCAATATCCCGTAGAGACCTACTTACTCTTATAGAGTTATTATCTCTTAAGTATCTTCTTATTTCGCCAATAATCATAGGGACTGCATATGTTGAAAACCTGACATTTAGACTTAAATCAAAATTATCAATAGACTTCATTAAGCCAATACAGCCTACTTGAAATAAATCATCTACGTTTTCTCCTCGATTATTGAAGTGCTTTATTACGCTTAAAACTAATCTTAAGTTTCCTTCAATAAACTTTTCTCTACACTCAATCTCACCATTTTGTATCCTAAATAGTAACTCTTTCATTTCCTTTTCTTTTAATACCGGCAATTTCGAGGTATTTACTCCACATATTTCTACTTTGTTGAACATCATAAAGTCATCATTCCCTTCAAAGTAATTGTTACTTAATTATGTCCCTATGATTTGTGTTTTATACTAAGGACAACCATACCCGATCGGAACAAATTAGTGGTAATGTATACCATTTATTACTTAGTAGGAAAATGAACTCCAAAAGTATATAGTTAATCTGTTAAATAAAAATATAAATGATATTAAAAATCCTGCTAACAAAGTAGTTAACAGGATTTTTATTATTACTATGCAGTTTTAAACTTTCTCATGTATATTCTAAAAGCAAGCTCTTCTAAAAAGTTAAAAACACTTGTGGTTATTAAGTATAAACCCAATGCTACTGGAGCTGCTATAGCAACAAATGAACCAACTGCAGCCATAATTATAATATTACTTTTACTAAGGGTAGCCTGGCCTTCAATTTTCAAAAAAGTCACATACGAAAGCAAACTAGGAGTTAAAGATGCAATTACATATATCATTGGAACAATAAAATAACTGTCTGAGACGTTAATACTCGATACCCAAGGTATAAGAACTGTTCCAACATCCATAGGAATTTTATTAAATACACTCCACATAGTCATTAGTATAGGCATTTGAAGTAGAGTTACTAAGCACCCAAACATGCTTTTTGCACTTTCAGCAGAC
>NZ_JAENWL010000301.1 GCF_016650095.1 Clostridium sp.
AGGTAGAGTGGTTGTTCCTAAAGAGTTAAGAAGAATGTTGAGACTAAGAGAAGGAGATCCAATAGAGATATTTACTGATAGAGAAGGTGGAGTTATTTTGAAAAAATATTCGCCAATAAGAGAATTTAGTAAGTTTGCAAGTGAATATAGTGATTCACTTCAGCAGAAAATTGGTAACGATATCCTTATTAGTGATAGGGACAATATAATTTCAGTAAGTGGAATAAATAAAAAAGAATATTTAGAAAAGAAAGTTAGTGATGATTTAGAGAAAGTGATGGAAGGTAGAAAAACACTTGTATTTGTAGAAGGATTGATGAAAACGATACCTTTATTTGTTGACGAGGAATTTGATGGCAAATATTCAAATCAAGTTATTTCTCCAATTATATCTGAAGGAGATGTAATTGGGACAGTAATAATAGCATCTAGAGAACAAGGTCAAAAATTCAGTGCTTTGGAACTCAAATTAGCTGAAACAGCAGCATTATTTTTAGGTAAGCAAATAGAACCCTAAATAAATTGAAAAGTAGCTGTGAAAATTGAATAAATATCCCCACTTTAATAAAAACAGTAGGCTATAGCTAAATGTAAATTTAGATTATAGCCTATTTTTTATTTATTTTGTTATATTATATGGTTTAACTAATATACTTGTATAAAAGATTAGTTAGGGGGCTAAGTGTATGCAACCCACATTAGAAAAGATGATAGATGCTTTTAATACAAATGAAAAGCAAAAGGTTATTAATTATATTGCTGATTATAAACAGAAATCTGAAGAACTTAGCTATGAGGAATATATGAAATGGGTTATAGTATTTTGTCCTCCTCATAAATGGTATATAAAAGCATTTAACCATGAAAGTAAGATGCTAAAAGTATATCAAGTTATTGTGGAAGGTAAAGAAAAGTTAAAATCTTGTAAATCATTTGATGAAATAATAACATACATTGATGGTATTAAATTGGCTGGGTTTAGTGAGCTAGCAAAATATGATACTGCCATAGCTACTGGGATTAGGTTTCAATTAATGCCTGATAAAGTATTCTTACACGCAGGGCCTCGTTATGCTTTAAAATATATACTTAAAGATCAATTTGAAATGCATATTAAAAAATTAAATAATAGTAAGCACATGGAGTATATAGAATTTAGTAATTTACCTTATGAATTTCAACAGTTTAAAGACAACAAATATCTAGTAGAGGATTGTTTATGCTATATATATTCTAAATTCTTAAAATAAAATTTTCAACAAAGATGCAAGAGGGAACTTTGCTTTCCTCTTGCATCTTTATTGTCTAAATAATTATTGATTTATCAATAATTAAAATTGTATGGGAAATATCTATGCTGGGAAATATCCATAAACTGCATTGAGGAAACGTATTTTTGAAATCTATCATTTAGAATGTCCCAATTTATATTTTCAATAAATGTAGAAATATATTTTTTCTTGTCTGTTCCAAAATCCATAAAATATGCATGCTCATAAACATCCATGACTATAGTGGATGAGAAAGCCATACGGAACCAGTATCGTGTAAATCACTTCCTATTATGTGTAACTTGTTATCAATTGAATCAATGGAAAGAACTACCCAACCTCTCATGGATAATGCTACATTTGTAAGATAAGAGATAAAATTATCATAAGAAGAAAATTCATTTATTATAGCATTAAATATGGGGCCATAAGGTGTGGTACTGCCTCCCGTCATATTTTTAAAATAAAGATTGTGAAGTTTTACGCCGTTTAGTGCATATGTTTCACCTAGTTTCAAACTTCGCATTTTGGAATAAGTGGGATTGCTATCAGTGTAACTTGCAGGTATGTAGGTAGTGTTCCAAATTTCGTTTAATTTGTTTACGTAACCAGCATACAATTTGTAATGTTGATTTAGCTGGTTCATAGAAATGCCGTTGACTGATTTAAGATCAAAAATTTCAGGCTTTAAATTATACATTAAATCACCTCTATAATAGAATATGTGATAAAATTGAAATTGTGAGAGGTTATTTATCAGACTAGAGTCTAAAATGGCTTCCCTTAACTATATTTTCTTAATACTCACATCGTCCCAATCGATACTATCTCCTGAACTTCTATAAAGTGATAATGTTATTATTTTGGTATTCTGAGGTACACAAAAGACAAATCTTACCCTTGTCCAAAATGAAACTGTAGTTATTACTTTATTTATGTTAAGTTCATTTATCTTTACCCCACCAGTGGTAATTCCATTACCAGATGCCCTAACCCATCCTTCAAAGACAAATTGTTCGCCTGAAATTCTCGATTTATCGGAAGTATCAATCTTTTGAGTTACTGGTGAATTACTGATACTGTTACCTATACGTAAGAAATTATCTCCTGTTTTTCCTCCACTTGTTTCAATAGTTTTTCCTGTCCATGACCCTGCACCCTCAAAACTATCATTAGCAGTTAATTCAAATCTAGTACTACTATTAGGGTCTGCAAAGAAAAGTCCTGAGGGAGTTAAAACCTCTATTGAACAATTATCCCATTGAGTTTTGATATAATCTAACAAGATAGTAAAATCAGAAAGTGTCATTTTACCTGGTTTATCTAGATTACCTGGATGACACATTATTTCGATACCTACCTTATTTTCAATAGCCACATCGATAGTCGCTATTGCGCTTGCTAAAGTCATACCACCATCTGATACAGTATAATGATTCAAACCATGAAAAACATGTGTTGGCAAAATTCTAGGTCCATAATATGCATAAGCTTCTGTTAAAGAATAAGTCTGCATTAATAATCTTCCTACTGTTGAGTCGTAATCACTTGGTTTAGTTAATCCATTATATAATGGTAATTTATTTGGAGCAGGAGCAACGCCTGGAAGTACCCAGCCAACAACCTTAATATTTTGTTTTTCTATTTCTAATTTAGAAGTTACTATTTGGCTATACAATCCTTCATAACCTTTTTTACTGTAGTCCTTATGGTCTGTTCCATGACTCCACATTTCAACTCCGTTTCTATTCCAATCCCTTACTTGACTCCATGTTGTACCCTTGCCCCAAGGTTGTTCTGTGTTAAATCTTGAAATTAGAGCCATACTACAAGGTAATCCACGTTCAATTAACAAGGGGTATATTTTTGCACCAAACGCATCTTGATAATCATCAAATCTTAATGCAACTACTCCTCTTCCATTTGTACCAATTACTCCATCTTTGCGACTATCATCATAACTTACTAATCTAGCATAACTTATTTTTGGAATCACTACTGCATTAACTACAATATTACTTAAAATAACAACCATTAAAAGGACTGTGACCATAAATATACTTAGTAATTTTTTCATTTCTCTTACAAATATAAACACAGAAAAAAATTCCATCAATAATTCTCCTTTTAATTATTATTTTACTATCTTGTATATTTATACTCGCAATTTTTATGTAATTTTAAACTGCTTTATTTGATTTCAGGAGATGGTGGGATAATTTTTGGTGAATGTAAATTTTGGGGTAAAAAATATAATTAATAAGCCTTCAACATAATCGCAATAACAATTAGAAGCGTCATGTGTGCTGGATAAAAAATATAACCAGCATATTTATTAAGCCTAATCCAGCTAGGATTTATACGCTCTAACCCGAATATCGGAATTAATGCAAAAACTCCCCATGAGTTAAAATAGTATTTTTGTAGTTGTGACAACCCATTTTGAAAGTTCAGCTGGCCCCATACATATTTGAAATTGAATAGGTTGCTCCAAAATAGTGCTGATGAATATGCAGAGTTCCACAGAGCAACTCTGTAATAACCATGAAGTATATATAATATTATAATGCTTATTATGGCAACTTCCATCTTTTCCTGAAACATATGAAACAATAAAATTAAAGCTAATGCCAGCGAGCCGTATTCCAAATAAAAATCTTTTATAATGAAGCTTAATACTTCGGGAATAATGATTATTACGATAGCTATGGCTAGTAGAAATATACCATAAAAAAGGTGTTTATAATTCTTGCCTTTAATAAAATTCTTAACATGTAAGATTCCCATATCATAAATATAAAGCAATCCTATGCCTACTACAAACGTGAACAGTACATTAAAATGAATAGGGTTAAATTTAATATCAGGACTAAAAAAAGAATAGGGTATTTGAGTTATTAGAGCAAATACGGAAAGTCTTAAAACATATTTTTTAAGATTAGATGTCCTGGAATAGCCTATAGCAATTTGATAGGCAAAGATAGGAAAGGCCAATCTCCCTATAATTCTGAAAAGAATCTCATTTGGAAAATACATATATCCAATATGATCAACTAGCATTGTTACTAGTGCCAGCAGCTTTAGCATATCATTACGGCATGCACTTGTTTGCAGTACTTTTTTTTCAATAACTAATGTTTCCACCATAAATACCCCCTACAATTTGTACTTTTTCAAATGATTATACCATTTAAATTTTAATTAGGGTAATTATGACCTAAGAAAAATAGTATATGAAATTTTTTTAATTGAAAATCCTCGTAGTATCCTTAGCTCCAACGCATTTTGTTTTTATATTTAGTTGCCATCAAAAGTTGAAATCTGATGATGATAATGATAAAATAAAGTAATATTCTATATTTTTACGAAATTGTATTGATTTATGAAT
>NZ_JAENWL010000407.1 GCF_016650095.1 Clostridium sp.
AGTGATCCAATGGTCTGTCTTGAAACTTCCAATGCTGTTGCCAGTTCTTCCTGTTTAATACCACTTTGTTTTCGAATTTCTTCTAATCTGTTTTTCACAAGCAACTTCACTCCTTAATTTCGTTATTTTACGGAAAGCTAACTTTACATTAATGCTACTACTTATACTATTCTATGTCAAGCGTACTTTCCATGGAAATAAAATAAATAGCAAACTATATTCCAAGTCTGCTATTTATTTTATTAATGTTTTTTTCTTGTAGGGTAGGTAGGGAGCTGTGATACTCCCCCTGCGTGCCTTGCAACATGAGCTCAAAACGTGAAATTTCATTAAGAATTTCTAAATGAAATTTCAATGTTTCTGCTCTTCTTATTTCAAGTCTATTTAAACAGTTATTGTTTCTTCCGGTA
This sequence comes from Clostridium sp., assembly GCF_016650095.1. Classification (GTDB taxonomy): domain Bacteria; phylum Bacillota; class Clostridia; order Clostridiales; family Clostridiaceae; genus Clostridium_AD. Next base: position 411 of record NZ_JAENWL010000407.1, read on the forward strand.
TTACCATGAGGTATGAGAACAATTCAACATCAATGATGCCATTAAAACCCTTTTGTACAGGTTTGATCATGCATGTTCGAGTTTTAAATCCATTAGTCCCAAGTTTTTTATCAGATGTAAAAAACATCGCGGATGATGAAGAGGTTTTTTGTGCTGGTTTTTCATCTAAATATTCTTTGGAGTAAAAATATAGCTGCACATCATCCTCTGTTTCATATTCAAGCATTGCTAAGTTCATTCCTTTCGGACAAGTTTTCTCAAGAAAAGTCAGATAATCTTTTTTCATCTGTTCAATCTGTTCTTCTGGCAAGACTTTCGCCAGCTCATCATCTAAATCATGATTTACTTCATCCCAAATATCATAATGCTTCATTCTGTCAATATAAAAAGTGCGAGTTTTCTTTTCGGTGGAGTCATAGAAAGAGAACTTTTTACCTTTTTCTATTTCAGCAAATTCAAGGCGTATTGACTGGTTTATAGGCACCTGTGTAAGCTCTTTATTAACTTTTAAAGTAATATCTAATTTCTTTGACAAATCTACTGTAGGAAATTCTTCGCTTTCATTTTGCTTATAAGCTGCTATAACTATATTAGCCAAATTAACTTCATTCCAATTTGTTGTAACCATTCCATTTTCGATAAAATGCTGCAGTTGCATATACCCTTCATAATTCATATCATGCATAGGACTTGAACTTGAAGATATAAATGACATCTTTTGATTTTGAATCATTATTTCAGATATATAGATATTTGGAGGAGAACTTATGTATTTGCTAATATTATTAGTCATCTCATCACGGTTTGAGGTATATTCTATTCTTTCTTCTAAATCCATTCCTGCATTAACAGGGCAAGGCAATTGATACATCGCCCATAATACATTTCTGTGTTCCTGCGAAGTTATAGAAATTAGCTGGACGTCAAGCCCCCTAATTTTTACTGTTTTATTTATGAGAATTTCTCTGTTAGGTAAAATCATTTTTTGTTTTAAATCTTTTAAAAACATAGTTTATCTCCTTTATCAAATATAAATAGTCTTTATGTCACTTTTTTTCTAAATGGAGCTTCAATAGTTTTACATGTGGTTAATCATCCCTAAAATAAAAGAAATGACCCATATAATCCATGCAAAAAAACTAAATTTGTAGAATTGAAAACTTTTGTATTTTTTATTTAATATAATCACAGACCCAATGGCATTAATTAGCATAAGCACTAATGCGATATATCCCAATATACCATGAAAACTAATTGTTGACTTACTTCCAGCAAGATTATACATTATAATAGTACTAGCCACATCAAAAATGAAGCCCATGCAAAACATAATGGCATGCCAAGGTAGCAATGTCTTTCGTTTGAATTCATTTAAAATAGAAATCGTATAAATAATAAATGCTAAATTTATTAAAATTACTGAAAAAACTAGCATTTTCCACTCCTCCTAAAAAATTAGATAATGGTAATTTAAGTAACTTTATACTATAGTAAAGTTATTACACTACTATTATTACACTTTATAGAAAAAATTGGAAATAAAATATTTAATTTTTGATATTACCTGTCCTAAGTTAAGCTAGGTTACTTTTCAATTCTTTTAGAGAGTGGATATAAGGGCTACCCACATGGCAAGGTGTTATTAATTAAATTTCTTTCTAGTTCTTAAATAATATCCTAAAGATTTTATAACAAAGTAGCCAAATTCAATTATGATTACCGAAAACATTAAGCTTATTAGTGTTTGCGATCCTACTATAGTACCTGATAAATACATTTTTAGGTTTGACTTGATTATGAATGAGTACATTATAATTATGGGAGTAAATAATATACAATAAACTATACATTGTTTTTTTGCATGTTTTATTATATGGCTGTTATCCGAGTATAAAGCTGGAATTTCATCTGAATATTCTTTTCCCCATAATGTATGTTTTGTAAAGCTTGATAAACTTGTAAAAAACATTTTCCACCCATTAGACTTATGAATTTCAAAATAGCTGTCATTTACGATAATTTGAAAATCTGAAGAATATTTAACTTTTCTTGGTTCTCCCTTCATAAAGTAAAAAGTAGTGCCTGATCTGTTCATTCTATATAGGTTATAACCCTTAAGTTCCATGTTCTCAAGCCATTCTTCTGTTTTGTCTGGAGAATAAAACCAACCAGGTTTAATTTTCTTAATAGCTTTTCCATCTTTACGTAATTTTCTTTCTACTTTATAATCTATTATTGTTTCTTTGGGTATTGTAAAACTTAAATTTAAATTTGCACCATTTTCAATGCGAAGCTTTTTATCTGATTTATTAAATTTTATAATAATGTAAATTAGTAATATTAAAACTAATAAAATTAATGTCATTGATAATTTAGCCCCTGGCATATAAGTAACATTCAAAGAACCATTGGTAGAATAAAAAAGTAGTCCGGTAAGAATAAGCAGTGGCATGATTAACCACAACGTCAATAGGGAACCAATAGAGTATTTAATATTGCGACTTCTATTTAATAGACTTTCTCTTGAAGGATGTGTTTTTATTTGAGATTTATCATTTTCATTTGCGAGAATACTCCATTTACCCTTTGA
>NZ_JAENWL010000325.1 GCF_016650095.1 Clostridium sp.
ATCATCTAATATAAGTATAGAAGAATTTTTAAGTATTCCACGAGCTATTGATATACGTTGCTTTTGCCCACCTGAAACATTAACTCCAGCGCTTCCTAAAAGGCTATCGTATCCGCCTTGCATCTTCTCAATAAAATCTGCCTGTGCCTTATTCCCAGCCTGGTGTAACATTTCATCCGTAGCCTCCTTGTTCCCCCATCTAATATTTTCAGCAATAGATCCTGAAAAAAGCATTGGTTTTTGTGGTACAATGGCAATATTATTTCGCACTGAATCAATACTTAGTGCTTTAATATCACAGCCGTTAATCAAAATTTTGCCGTGATTTACATCGTAAAATCTCAAAAGCAACCAAGCAATCGTGGATTTACCACTACCTGTTGGTCCAATTATTGCTAAGTTTTGTCCGCTTTTAATAGAAAATGATAAATCCTTTATGGCAGGTACACCACTGCCGTTAGGATATGCAAAAGTTACATTTTCAAAAACAATATCTCCATTTAGTTCTTCTATTTCACCACTGTGAGAAAAATCTCCTTCACAATTAAGTACTTCTTTAATACGCGCAGTAGAAGCCTTTGTTCGTACAAAGGTATTAAGTATATTTGTTATCATAATTAAAGATGTAAGAATTTGCGCCATATAAATTGTAAATGCAGTAATATCACCTATTTTTGCAATATTTAAAGAAAACAATCTGCTCCCAATGTAAATTATAATTACTGTACCAATTCCAACAGTAAGTGTCATAAGTGGTGATACAAAGGTAATAATCATTTGTGAAGATATACCCTTATGCATTAAATCAGTATTTGCATTTTCAAACTTATCCGTTTCCTTATCATATGTTCCAAAAGCCTTAACCAAGCGCACGCCTATAAGGTACTCCTGCACAACCGAGTTTACATTATCCATAGCTTTTTGCAATTTATAAAAACGGGGATAGCTGAGCCTCATACTAACTATAATAAGAATAGCAACTACTACTACAACACCATAAATAATAAGGCTTAGCCTAAAATTAAGAATACTTGCAAGTATTATACTGCCTATACATGTAATTGGTGCTTTCATAAAAATCCTCATAGTTCCGTTCACAAACTGTATAATTTGTGATGTATCATTAGTCATACGTGTAAGAAGCGATCCGCTTTCAATTTTATCGCTACCTAGTTCAGAGAAATACACAATTTTTTCAAATAAATCATATCTCAAATCTGCTCCCATGCGCTGTGATACCTTACTAGCCAAAATATTTCGTGTAACAGCAAAACATGCACCAATAGCAGTCACTACAAGCATAAGCGTTCCCCAATAATAAACTTTTGAAAGCGATTTCTGCTCAATTCCTGTATTAATGATATTTGCCATAAGTGTAGGACCCAGTAAATCACATATTGCCTCAAAGGTAACGCAAAAAACAGCTATCAAGAATGGGATTTTATATTTTTTAAAGTATTTGCCATATAAATTCACTTTTTTTATTCCTTCTTCCATTTAATTGTAATAATATATTATACATCTTTTTCACCCTCAAAAGTCAACGTAAATTAGTAATTTAATCTTCCCACAATGAGTAAGGCGATGACTGAATGTCATCAGCTTGCGGGGTAGCTTGCGGGTAAATTTATTATCTTTATAGGTTTCATCCTAATTCAACCATATAGATCATCCAATTAAATTCCTTTTTAATTAATTAATAATTTATATAAAGTGCTGAAACCGTCAGCAAAGACATCAATATGAATGGATAAAAAAAATACCGTAGAAGTTAATCTACAGTATTTTGCATTGCTTTATTGCATTATTTTATTTTTTATATTATTCCACACTAAAATATTTAATACTCACATTACAATACAACAATTATATCATACCTTTGTTTCTTCTATAAATAATATCGTTTAATTTATAAAGATTTCACTAAGCTATAAGACTTAGTGAAATCTTTTTACTATACTAAGCTACATTAACTGAAGTAGTATCAGTAGTAACAACCTTAGCATCTTTCTTGCCAGCTAAGTTACCATACGCTGATTCAAAAATGTTGTTTGAAATAACTAAATCCATAAGATCATTTACCTCAACTTCTGTTATAATTGAAACTCCATCTCCATCAGTTTTAATATCATCTACAGTTAGAGTAAAATACTTACCTTCTGTAGCTGTTAAAAATCTCATAACTAATTTATTCATATGACTTTTCCCCCTTCAAAATTATTTAACCCTTACCCCTTAATTCTCAACTTTCAGTTCTCTATTCTCAGCTTTAATCTTAAAAACTATTCTGTTACTAAGCTAAACTGATCTTGTCTGTCAATTCCGAATAATGGATACGTTTTGATGTTTGAAATAGCTTGTCCTATTGCAAAAACGTCCTCGTCCACTGCAGTAACTTTTAGATTACTCATTGTCTTTGTTGCATATTGGTCCTTGCCATTCTCGTCAACACCTACTTTCATTGTAAGTTTTAGAGCACTTGATACTTTTGTAGATACAACTGCCATATTAACCACCCCTCTCATTTTGTTTTCATTGAATATATATGCGCTTCTAAAGTTTTGTGCGGTATTTATAAAAATATATTAATTCACATAAGGGCCCTAAGTTTTTCTAGCGCTTTCTTCTTAATTCTTGCAAATTTATGGTAGCTTTTATCACTATCACAAGCTATTTCACCTAGGGGTTGCCCCCAAATATAATATCTCTCAATTATTTCCCGTTCGACTGGATCAAGCGTATCCAGTGCCACATATAATTTTTTCACTTCATCATAGGCGATAACTTCGTCCTCTAAGGTAAATTCATAATTCGCCACGCAATCAAAATCTAACATATCATTGTTTGGGACTTCTCGAAAATGTTTTATTTGTCCCTTCAGAAGGGCTTTGAAGTTCAATCTTATTGAATTTATGCAATAGCCGTTGAAACTGTTGCTGCCTAACTTATACATGGCAATTGCTTTTATTACCGAAAGATAGCCGTGTTGGATTAAATCTTCAAGATCATAACCTGGAATGTAATACTTTGAAGCCTCCTTGAATATAAGATATTTGAACTTTTCTATTATCTCTTCAGTAGCCCTGTCTTCTTTATTTTTAGCCTTTTCAACTAATTTTTCCATGATATACACCGCCTTTTTAATTTTTATATAAAATACTTTTACTCCTCAGTATTTTCCTCAGTATCCAAATGTCCGAGCAACTGTTTCTCTAGGGTCTCAAAGTCATATGACCTCTGTTCATAGTCACAAAATCCACCTTTTTTCCCGTTTTGGCTTTGATAGCTAACCTTTTTACTAGCCCATTTTTTTTGATAGGCCTTTACCTCTTCACCAGTTTTTATGCCGTGGCTAATCCAGCTATCCAGTATTTTAGTGATATACATCATGGTTTTTGCATTATAATTCACAGCCTCATCAATTGCCATAATGATAACCTCGCTGGCTACATGTTTTGTAAACCCAAGTATTTTTCCATATTCAAGTGGAGTGATGGCATGTACATTTTCTTCGAATACCTTAATTATATTTTTCAACCCATCATCATCAGTCTTATTATTATCAGCAGTAGCAGCAGAATCATCTTTAAATTTTGTTATTATTTTGTTTTTGGTTATTGCTTCTTTTTTACTTATTACTTCTTCTTCTTCTTCTTCTTCTTTTTTATTTATTACTTCTTGCTTATTACTTATTACTTCTTCTTTATTACTTCTTATTCTATTACTTGGTAGGGGCTTATAATCTTCTACCAAGCCCCTACCAAGGGGCTTATTAATTATAAATTGACTCGTTTTTTGAATTTTCTCGGTTTTTTCGAAATTATTACCAGTTTCTGCTCCTACATTTTTTACTTTTTCAGAAATTTCTTCTGCCCTATCCCCCATAGAAAATTCTTCTGTCCTCCCCTCCATAAAAATTTCTTCTGACCTGTCTTCATTCGATAATTCTACTGAAGGCTTGTCCACTTTTTCATATAAAATTTCCACAGCAGGCTTTTCATCAACCTCTTTTGTAATAAGGTTACCAAAAATCTTTTCTACATCTAAGCCAGCTGCCAGGCACTTGGCAAATAATATTTTAATAAATGCCTTATGCTTAACTTTTAATATTTCTTTGTGAACACATTTTAAGCTGTTAATACTGCTCGGAACATTGTATTTTATCCAGTTAATAACCATAAGCTCCTTTGTTTCGTCACAATATAAGATTTTTTTATAATCGCAGAATCTTTGAATAAGCTTTTCTACAGTTTCTCTGTTATATCCCGTATCTGTTTCTATAGTTATTTTGGAGATATCATAAATTCCGCACTGAGTCGTTTTTGAATTAGTCATAAGATATAAATAAAAATATTTTTCCTCTGGGGTAAGTTCAAGAACA
>NZ_JAENWL010000356.1 GCF_016650095.1 Clostridium sp.
TAATTCAGATTATAAAGCCTAAGCCTGCAGGAGGCTGGTTAAAATGTGGCATTGAAGAGTTTAAAGAGGAAGATATTAACAAGGTAGTGGAGCTGACTAATAAATATAATCTGGAGGGTAAATATAAAGACTATCCCGTGATTTCTGCTCAAATAGTTGAGGAGAGTAAGAATCAATTTGGATGCACATCAGGAGGAACGGATAGATTTTACATTAATGCAAAAGGAGATATTCAGCCCTGTGAATTCCTTAATATTTCATTTGGAAACATTGTTACTGATGATTTTGATGTCATGTATAATAAAATGAGGAATTGTTTTAATGTCGCTTGTGATTGCTGGCTTTGCGAGAAATATTCTGGAGAAGTATTAAAACTTTATAATGAATATAATCTAAAATCACTACCACTTCCTACTGATCTTTCGGAAAAAATATATAATAACTGGGATAGAGGTAATCCTACAGAACTTTATGAGAAAATTGAAAACATGAAGTAAATAAATTGATACGCCACCTCATAAAAGAGATGGCGTTTTAAATTCGCCTAAGACATCTTTCATTATACTAATAAATTCCTGAGATGCTCTAGAAAGGTATTTTTATTTATATAAGTCCTATCAAAGGCCAAAGAAAATGTATTTGTATAGAGTTGTTTTTGTAATTAACAAACAGTTATTTGCTAAAATTATTGACACTAAACAAACAAATGGGATATAATTACATTGGAAAGTTTTTGAATTTAAGGAGGTTATTGTATGAAAATGGCTTATGTAAGAGTATCAACTATAGAACAGAATGAGCATAGACAACTTGAAGTTCTAAAGAAATATAATATAGATAATTGGTTTTATGAGAAAGTTAGTGCTAAAGATACAAATAGGCCTGAACTAAAGAGAATGATAGCGATTGCTAGGGCAGACGATACAATATATATTCATAGCCTTGGTAGGATAGCCAGGAGTACAAAGGATCTATTAAATATAGTTGAAGAGTTACAAGCAAAGGGTATACACCTAGTAAGCAGTAAAGAAAATATAGACACGAATACAGCCACAGGCAAGCGAATGCTAACTATGATAGGCGCTATTAATACCTTTGAACGTGAGAACGTGTTAGAACGGCAGAGAGAGGGCATCGCCAAAGCAAAAGAGAATGGAGTATATTCAGGAAGAAAGGTTATAGATTATCCAAGCAACTGGTTTGAAGTATATAGCCAGTATAAGACAAGGGTACTAACAGGAACTAAAGCCATGAATATATTAGGACTTAAAAGAAATACATTTTATAAATTAATTAAAAGACACGAAGAGGGTTAATAGCCTATTCTACTGAAGAGTATCTAATATATCACTAATTATAATATATGGTAAAATATGTATAACGATAGTTTACACTGATTAAACCCTGTTATATTAAGACTTGTAGGGTTTTGATTTCCCAGCGAATATAATAATGAACGTTTAAATTTAATTAAATTTAATTAAAATTAAACTGAAATTAAACTGAAATTAAACTGATTTAAAATTTGATTTCAGCTGCGGCTAAACTTCCAATTAAATAAAACAAAAACTGTTTTATATTGGTATTGATACGCCACCTCATAAAAGAGATGGCGTTTCAAATTCGCCTAAGACATCTTTCATTATACTAATAAATTCCTGAGACGCTCTAGAAAGGTATCTTTTTTTTATGTAGCAGATTACTAAAGTTCTAGTAGTTTCTAAATTTTTCATTTGAAAATAAGTAGGAGCGATGGATGTTTGTGGGGATAAGGCTATGCTATCAGGAATAAAAGCAATACCCATGCCTGTTGAGACTAAAGCCTGAGTGGCCTCAATACTTCCACTTTCAAGTATTACTTTAGGGCTGAATCCAGCTTGTTTGCAAAGATCAATAGCAATTTGATGCAATTTTTGATGCTGCTTTAATAAAATAAAGGGTTCATCTCGCAGTTCATGAAGAGAAATTTCTGGATAGGTATGAGCAATATGTTGCTTTTCATGATGCTTAGCTAGTGCTTTTTTACAAGCAGGATGCTGCATAGGGAGTGCTAAAAGGATCTTTTCCATAAATATAGGTTCATAGGAGAAAAGATTCTCTTTTATGGGTAAAGTCATTATTGAAATATCTGTGATTCCTTTAATAGCTAGATTCTCTAGTTTAACAGAATTACCTTCTAGGAAAACTACGTCAATGCCAGGATATTTCTCATGGAACAGTGGAAGAACTTTTGGGATTACATAAGTACTTCTAGAAGTGGTAAGCCCTATGGTGAGGCGACCTTTTTTCAAATTTGATATATCTTCCATCTGATTTGTTAGTTGATCTTTCAAATTTAAAATGTTTTTAGCTGTCTCGGCATATAGCTCTCCCGCATATGTAAGTCTCAGTGGGTTAGTAGATCTATCGAATAATTGTACGCCTAATTGTTGTTCTAATTTTTGAATGTATTGGCTTAGAGAGGGTTGCGCTATATATAATTTTTGAGCAGCTTTCGAAAAACTTTTTTCTTCTGCTACTTTTAACATATATTGAAGTTTACGAAAATCCATAGTTCACTCCTAACTTATTTATATAGCATATAGTCTAATGACTATATGTTTTATTAATATTATAGTATTTGGTATGGTACAAGTTAAATGATACAATATAATAGAATGTAAAACAATGGCAAATATATGGAAATAAGAAAGCATAGGATGGTTGTAAATATGATGGAATTAATTATAACTGTATTAGTTGGATTCATTGGTGGGATAATAGCATTTAAATTAAAGGTGCCTGCTGGAGCTATGATAGGATCTATGCTGCTGGTAGCAGCGTATAGTATAATAACAGGAAATGCATATCTACCTCAGGATGCAAGAGTAATTACTCAGATTGCAGCGGGGGCGTTTATTGGATCAGGAATTAAAAAAAAGGATGTTTCGGGTCTTGGAAAAATGATGAAACCTGCAGTATTAATGTTGACACTTATGATAACATTGGATTTACTAATGGGATATATAATGTATAAGGCAACGGGAATTAGCCTAGTAACATGTCTTTTTGCTAGTGCCCCAGGTGGAATTGTAGATATGTCACTTATTAGCCAAGATTTAGGAGCAGAGTCTTCCAAAGTAGCAATATTACAATTAGTAAGACTTATGAGTGTAATGCTTCTATTTCCAACAATGATGAAATTTATTGCTAATAGATATGATGGTCCTAAAAAGGGTGATAATAATTGTATTAGTGAGTCTACTAAAGAGCACATGAGTCAGAAACAAAAGAGAATTAATTTAATGATAACAATATGTGTTGCTTTAGTAGCCGGATTTATAGGATATATTACAAAAATACCAGCAGGGGCAATGACTTTCGCAATGCTCTCAGTTGGGGCATTGAATGTATTTTTTAATAAAGGGTACATGCCAATAAACATGAAGCGTGCAACCCAAGTATTTGCGGGAATACTTATAGGGCAAAGAATGATGTATTCAGATTTAATAGCACTTAAAAGTGTAATGCTTCCAGCTTTTATACTTTTGGTAGGTATTATTGTAGTGAACATTTGTATTGGATTTTTAATAACTAAAGTAAGTGGACTAGAGTTAATTACGTCCCTACTCGCAAGTGCACCAGGGGGATTATCAGATATGGCTATCATTGCTAAGGATCTGGGCGGAGATGGACCAAAGGTTGCTTTACTTCAGCTTGTAAGATATGTTACTATAATTGCAATTTTTCCCATTATAATTAAAATTATTATTTCATAAATAACAAATTATATTAACGGATTGTTTACTAAATTAGGTTGACAGGGATTAGAATATGAAGTACTATTATTAAAAGAATAAATAATAATTCACCTTTAATTTGGTCCGGGAGACTGAGAAGGAGTAGATGTTTTATATTGTTATTACTACGCCTTCTCATAATAGAGA
>NZ_JAENWL010000302.1 GCF_016650095.1 Clostridium sp.
CGGTAGCAAACTGAAGAAAAACAGAAATATTGTTTTAAACTTTATAACAATAAATAATGTCTACAAGGCTATGGAAGCTCTAAAAGGGTTAAATTATGAAGTAGAATGTGTACAGGTTCAAGTAAGTAAGACAAAAGGGCAGAGCTATATGTTAATGGCAAATAATCCTATATTTGTAGTGAGTGGAAAAAAGCATTAACAAAAATTTTGTAAGACAAGCATTAATTCGGCATTAGGACAGGCATTAGTCATCAACTGTCCCTCACTTTAATTGCACTTTAATTGAATTGTAATTGTGTAATTGAATTGTTGTGTTGGATGAAATTTATCATGATAATTGAGATTTTAACAAGAATTAGCATTAATTGTTACCTGTCCCCAACTAACGTCATTCAGCTAACTTCATTAAAACTAAATAATTGTTAGCTTTCCATAACTTAATTTGTGTTTGACATAGAATTTGTTTGAGATTTAGATAAGGACTAGTTGTTAACTGTCCCCAACCTTACCCAACCTTACCCAACTTTAAAACATATGATAAGCATTAGTTATTAACCGTCCCCCACCTTAATCTTCTTAATCTCATTTAGTTGTTACCTGTCCCCAACTATCCCTACCCTAACTAGCACTAACACTACTATAAACAAAAAAGTACTTATGCTATTTTCTAGCATAAGTACTTTTTAAATTATTTTGAAGTCAAATACCCTTCAGCCATTAAGAGTTCAGCTGTGAGCAATGCTCCACCGGCTGCACCACGTAGGGTGTTATGAGATAGGGAAACAAATTTATAGTCAAACAAAGTATCCTCGCGCAGTCTTCCAATTGTTACTCCCATACCTTTTTCAATATTTCTATCAAGCTTAGTTTGAGGTCTATCATTCTCCTCAAAGTATGTTAAAAATTGCTGTGGGGCATTTGGAAGTTTTAAAAGTTGTGGTTTACCTTTGAAATCAGCCCAATGCTTTAAAATTTCTTCTTTTGATGGTTTATTTTCAAAGGAAACAAACACTGCAGCTAAATGGCCATCTGACACAGGAACGCGTATGCATTGAGTTGTGATTATAGGCTGTACGGCATTAACTACCTTATCATTCTCAATATGACCCCAAACTTTTAGGGGTTCTTGCTCACTTTTTTCTTCTTCTCCACCTATATATGGTATTACATTATCCATAATTTCTGGCCAGTCCGAGAATATTTTCCCTGAGCCAGATATAGCTTGATAAGTGCAAGCTAATATTTTTGTAGGCTTAAATTCCATAAGTGCACTTATAGCAGGAACATAGCTTTGAATCGAGCAGTTTGGCTTAACAACAATAAAACCTCTTTTAGTGCCGAGTCTCTTGCGCTGTGCATGAATTAATTCTAAATGGTCAGCATTTACTTCTGGAATAACCATTGGAACATCAGGAGTACCACGATTTGCAGAGTTATTTGAAACTACAGGAGTTTCAGATTTTGCATATTTTTCTTCAATTGCTCTTATTTCATTTGCAGGCATATTAACGGCGCAGAATACAAAATCTACTTCACGGCTTATTGCATCTACCTCATTTATATTTTTTATTACCATGTTTTTGACATTTTCAGGCATAGGGATATCCAATTTCCATCTGCTATTTACTGCCTCAAAATATGTTTTACCCACAGAGTTCTCACTAGCAGCAATAACAACTATTTCAAAATAAGGGTGATTTTCAAGTAGTGTAACAAGACGTTGCCCAACAAATCCAGTTCCACCTAATAATCCAACTTTTAATTTTTTCTTCATTGTATTAATACCTCCGATTCTAATGATATATATTTTTGAAAAATATAAATATTATATTTAAATATATTCATATTATGTTATAAAGGGAATAGTAATATTAAGACATTTAATAATTTATGTTACTATTATTAATGATTATAATGTTAAAAAGCATATACTTCAAGGGGATAATTATGTAGAATGGACTAAGACAATAAATTTACAAACAAAAACAATAAATTTATGGCTTGACAATATAGCAATAAGTTATATAATTTTTCTAGAAGAAGCTAATAGAAATGGGGAATAAAGTTGGTTAAGAATGACAAAAATAAAATAAAATTATATGGATTTAATAACCTAACAAAATCATTAAGTTTTAATATTTATGATATTTGTTATACAAAAACAGAAGAAGATCGCAAGAAATATATAGAGTATATTGATGAACAATATAACGCTGAGAGATTAACAAAAATTCTCACTGATGTTACTGAAATAATAGGCGCCAGTGTGTTAAATATTGCGAAACAGGACTATGATCCCCAAGGAGCAAGCGTAACATTACTTATTTCAGAGGATGAAATTCCGATATATTTAGTAGATTCTTCCTGTAATAGGGGTGTTCTAACTCCAACTCGTGAGAATATTGTGGGACATTTAGATAAAAGTCATGTAACAGTACACACCTATCCTGAAAGCCATCCTCAAAATGATATAAGCACTTTTAGAGTAGATATAGATGTAGCCACTTGTGGTACTATATCCCCACTAAAAGCTCTAAATTACTTGATCGGTAGTTTTGATTCAGATATTATTACTATTGATTATAGGGTCCGCGGTTTTACTAGGGATATAGATGGTAATAAACATTTTATAGATCATGAAATCAATTCTATACAAAATTACATTGCCAGTGAAACCATAAATAGATACAATTTAATTGATATGAATATTTATCAATCTAATATATTTCATACAAAAATGATATTAAATGATTTTGAGCTTGATAATTATTTATTTGAGATTAGACAAGAAGATTTAAATGAAGATGAAAAATCTGATATTATAAAGAAATTAAAAAAAGAAATGGTAGAAATATTTTATGGCATGGATATTTCTAATGGGTAATTTCTTAAAAATAATAATGAATTATAGATACCACTACATCATGAAATTAGCGATGTAGTGGTTCTTACGTTATTAGAAAACATATCATATAATAATATTAAGAAAACATATAATATAATAATATTAGGAAAACACTATAAAAATAAAATTTAGGGGTGATTGTATGAAAATAGGAGTTATAATGGGAGGAATATCAGCAGAAAGGGAAGTATCTCTTGGGACTGGAAAACAGATTAGTGAAAAGTTAGATAAAGATAAATATGAGGTTATACCATTATCAATAAATAGCCAAAATGAACTTATAGAAAGCGTGAAAGGTTTGGAGTTTGCATTTATTGCGCTTCATGGAAAATTCGGTGAAGATGGAACAATTCAAGCTATATTAGAAAGTATGGGGATACCTTTTTCAGGCTGCGGTGTTTTAGCTAGTGCATTATGTATGAATAAAAATATATGTAAGAAATTGTTTGTAGCAGAAGGAATAAAAACACCAAAGTGGATGATAGTAAAAGATGAAAATAAAATAAATTATAGTATAATAGAAGATATAGGGTATCCGTTAATTGTAAAACCTAATAGTGGAGGATCAAGTATTGGAACTATATTGGCAAATTCGATTGAGGAACTTAAAAAGGGAGTTAAAGAGGCTTTAAAATACGATGATGAAATTATAATTGAAGAATATATAAAAGGTGAAGAAATAACATGTTCTATGTTAAATGGTGAGATGCTTCCCGTACTTTCTATAAAACCTAATTCAGAATTCTTTAATTATAGCTCAAAATATGATCAGGATGGTGCGGAAGAAATAATTATCGAATTGCCTGAAGCGTTAAGAGAAGAGGTTGAGGAAATTTGTTTGAAATGCTGGGATACCTTTAAATTAAAGGCATATGCTAGAATTGATATGATAATAAGGGATGAAAAAGTTTATGTGCTGGAGATAAATACTCTCCCAGGTATGACTCAAAACAGTCTTTTACCTAAAAGTGCGGCTGCTTTTGGACTAACTTTTAGTCAGCTTTTAGATAAAATGATTCAATACTCTTTATTATAATAAAATCACACAGTTATATATTATAGATGGAAGGTGTTTTAATGTTTTTTGATATAAAGTTAAATAAACATGAGATTATTTATATTCAAGTCTACAAGTATATGAAGGGAATGATTGAAGATGGAATGCTGCCGTCTGAAAGTAAGCTGCCCTCAACTAGAGAGATGGCATCTATAATAAAGGTAAGCAGAACTACTATCATGAGAGCATACGAACTTCTTTGCGATTGTAATTTGACCTACACTGTAGACGGCATGGGCACCTTTGTATCTAAAATAGATATAAATAAGAATAATGAGTGGAATATGAAATGGGCTAATAATATTAGTAGTTATGCCAATTGTGCTGAAAAATTAGATATTATGAAGCATGAAAAACTATATGAAAAAGGTATGATTTCTTTTAAAACTATAGCACCTGATGAAAGTTTATTTGATATTGAAGAATTTAAGAGGGCTTTCCTAAACACAATTTCAATAGAAGGTGAAAAAATCCTTAATTATGGTTATGCAAAGGGGTATAAGCCATTAATTAATTTCATGCTGGAGTATATGAGACAAAAGGGAGTGAACACAACTAATAAAAGCATCTTAATAACTAATGGATTTACAGAAGGATTTGATATAGTTTTATCTTCAATTACTGAAAAGGGAGACAAAATCATATGCGAAAATCCTACCCATAATACAGCTATAAAGTTAATGAAGCTTCATGA
>NZ_JAENWL010000443.1 GCF_016650095.1 Clostridium sp.
ACAATATGTTCTTGTTTAAATTCTAAGCAATTTCTTCCTTCACCTTTTGCTACGTGGTTCATAAACATATCCATGTCAAAGAATACCTGTGGCGCTCCAAATCCTCTGAAAGCTCCTTTAGGAACTGTATTTGTTTTGTTAGCTTTACCGTGAACCCTTAGGTTTTCAATATTGTAAACTCCAGTAGCACATATTGTTCCACGTTGCAGTACTACCGCTGAAAGTGTTGAATATGCACCTGCGTCATATATTATATCGATATCCATTGCTGTAATCTTTCCATCTTTAACAGCTGCCCTATATCTTGCAGTTGAAGGATGTCTCTTACTAGTTGAAGTAATATCTTCTCTTCTATCAAAAATAACCCTTACTGGTTTCTTAGCTTTCATACTTGCTACTGCCACTTGACATGCAAGTATTGATGGATACTCTTCCTTTCCACCGAAAGCTCCACCTGTAATATCTGTCTGAACCTGAACATTGTCCTTTTCAAGCCCTGTTGCAATTTTCACTGCTGCATGAACATAATATGGGCATTGCATGGATCCTCTAACGGTGATTTTACCGTCATGATAGTCTGCAATCATTCCATTAGTTTCTAGATACAATTGTTCACCATAACCTGTATTTAAAATTTCATCATACACTTTGTCAGCATTTTCAAAGCACCCTTCAACATCACCTTTTCCATGATGGTAATCAAAAAACGCAACTTCTGATTTAGTCATATCCAGTATAGCAGGAAGTTCCTCGTAATCAACTACTATTTTTGATACAATTTCCTCAGTGATTTTTTCATCCGGTCCCACCGCCATGAGAATTGGATCTCCAATGTATTCCACAGTATCTATAGCAAATACTGGCATATCCTCGAGTACTATATGAACCTTATTTTCACCAAGAACATCGTCCTTGTTAACTATCATGTATCCATCTGGTAATTCTGGCAAGGTAATGTTCTTTATTTTAGCATGAGCTACTGTTGATCTCAAAAACTTACCGTGAAGACCGCCATCTGTAGGAACATCTGCCACATATTTTGCCACACCAAATATCTTTTTTGAATGATCTTTCTTAAGAACTGAATTTCCTATATTATTCATAATTTATATTTAGTGAGCCTGTGTACAACAAGTAACAAAGTCCACTAAACTCTCACTTCCTTTCGTACCGCTTCAAAATTTTCATTGTAACAACTTAATTCATCAACTGCATTATCAAATTCCTTCTCTTCAAACACTCTGCCGACAGTTAAATGAGGGCAATATGTTACCTTTCTAAATAAAAACTTTTCTAATACTCCACTATATAACTTATCATGTAATTCAATAATATTATCGTTCCCCTTCTTTACATTAAGGAATAAATACCCATCTCTATAATCACCAGTAATGCCTTTAAGCATAATTCTAAAATTTTTCATACCTATTAGCGACTTATTGAAATGCTCTTTTAATTCATGCGTTTTCAAATCACTTTCAAATGGGAAAATAATTGTAATATGAGGTGCAATGTAATTTGCAAGTGGGTCATACTTACCTCTTATATTGTTAACAATATCAATGTTATTAAACCTTGGAAATAAAATTACTGCCCTTTTCACTTAAATCACTCCTTTGTAATTCGCAAAATTCCGATATCATTTACTTACTTCTATTTATTATCTATACATCCTTCTTTAATAAAATTTATATTTTAATTTGATTATTCTACAATAACTGCTTGGAATGTAGCAACAGATATTGTCACCTTAACTACCAATATCTGTTGCTTTTATAATTAAGGATAATTTTTATTAGCTTCTTGAATATACACTGCTTACTATTAAATCTAGATATGTTTTAAGGGATTCCCATAATCGGAAATCCCCTTTACTTTTGTATCTTTCTATTCTTTTTCCACTACTCCAACCACTGATGCTCACTCTAAATTTCAAAATCAATTTACTGCTTTTCCCAAGTCATAGTTACCATAGTGGGATGCAAATCAACCCACCAGCTATTCTCATTTAAATCTTAATCAAACAGGTCATTCTAG
>NZ_JAENWL010000403.1 GCF_016650095.1 Clostridium sp.
CATTGAAGTGTCCATATTGCAGTTGTGAAGAAAGTAAAGTGGTTGACTCTAGGTCAACAGAGGATAATATTGCAACTAGGCGAAGGCGGGAGTGCCTAAGTTGTTTTAAACGATATACCACATATGAGAAAGTTGAAGATATACCTATTTTAGTAATAAAAAAGGATTCTAATAGAGAATATTTTGATAGGACAAAAATAATAAATGGTCTTATGAAGGCCTGCCAAAAGAGGCCAGTATCAAGAATGCAAATTGAAGCCATTTGTGACAAAGTAGAAAAACAGTTAAATAATGAAATGCTTACAGAAGTAAAATCTGATTATATAGGAGAAATTATCATGAGTATATTAAAAAATGTGGATGAGGTTTCTTATGTAAGATTTGCTTCAGTTTATAGGCAATTCAAAGATATTAACACGTTCATGGAAGAAATACGGAAATTAATGTCTAACGAATAAAAAATGCCCTTAGGCATTTTTTTTATATTTCACAAAATCATAAATGAGGTGTATTAATGGAAATTGAGGCTATTAATAATTATGAATTTATAAAGTTCGAGCATGATAATGCAGTGGTTTTATTTTCAACTGCAAAGGATGAATTAAACTTTAATAAAAATACTGAGGAAGGATTATTAAATATAGAAAAAATTAGGACGCATTACCATTTACAAACTGTTGGCTATTTAAATCAAATTCACAGTGACTTAATTTTCAATTATGATGATACTATTAGGGATGGAGATGCTTTAATAACAAATAGAACAAGAGAAGCTATAGGCGTGTTTACAGCAGATTGTGTTCCCGTAATTTTAGTAGACACAAATAATGGTGTGATAGCTGCAATACATAGTGGTTGGAAAGGTACAAAAGCAATGATCGTAAGTAAAACTATTGAAAGACTGCAAGAAAATTATGGTTCAGAAGCTAAGGATATTAGAGTTTACATAGGACCACATATAGGAGGCTGTTGCTATGAAGTTAGCAGTGAACTAATAGAAGAGTTTACTCGCGAAGATATTTATAGTAATATTATTATTAGTAATATTAATAAATTGGATTTAGAAAAATGCATTCTGGCACAGCTTGCGGAAAAAGGTATTAAAGAAGAAAATATTAGTACTACCAATACTTGTACTGCCTGTAATAAACAATATGAATTATATTCATATAGAAATAGTTTTAATAAGCAAGGGAGAATGTTTTCTTTTGTTTATTTAAAGGAATAAATATGGAGGGATTAACATGGCTGACGAAAAAATATTAGTTGTCGATGATGAAGAACATATACAAGAATTAATTAAATTTAATCTGGAGAAGAGTGGTTATAAAGTTATATGTGCTGATAACGGTATAGATGCTTTAAAGCTTGCAAAAGAACAATTACCACAATTGATGTTACTAGATTTAATGTTACCTGGAATGGATGGCTTGGATGTATGCAAGGAAATTAGAAAAGATTCAAATATGTCAAACATGCCAATTATAATGATAACAGCAAAAGGGGAAGAAATAGACAAAATTATAGGACTTGAGCTAGGTGCAGATGATTATATTACAAAACCCTTCTCAGTAAGGGAGCTGGTAGCAAGAATTAAAGCAATACTTAGAAGAACTACTATGCAACCAGTTGAAAAGACTTTTAAGATAGGAAATTTAGCTATTGACTTTGGTAAGCATGAAGTTATTAAAAGTGAAATCAAAATTGATTTAACATTAAAAGAATTTGAGTTATTGGAGATATTAATAAAAAATAAAGGTAGAGTTATGACGAGAGACTTCCTATTAGACAAAATATGGGGTTATGAATACGTAGGAGAAACAAGAACTGTAGATGTTCACATAAGACATTTAAGACAAAAAGTTGAAGATGATGATAAAAACCCAATGTATATTCAGACTATCAGGGGTATAGGTTATAGATTTAATTTTGGAGAATAATTATGAAAAAAAAATTAGTAGTATATTTGTTAAGTACGGTGGTTTTTATATTTATAGTAGTAACTGTGTTATTTGTATCTATTTTTAACTACGAATATCAGCAAAATCTAAAAGATAAGTTGCAAACAAATAATAATATGATAATTAGTTTATTACAAAGTAATAATATAAGCGATCAAGAAAAATTTTTTACGGAGAACTTAGCCTATTCGCAGCTGAGAGTCACCTACATTGATAAACTGGGCAAAGTTATTTATGATTCAACTATAAATATGGAAACTATGGATAATCATAATAGTAGGCAAGAAATAATAGAAGCAAGAAAAAGAGGTAGTGGATTTTCTATGAGATATAGTAAATCTACTGAGAAGAATATGATGTATTTTGCAACCTCTTTTGGTGATGATTTTATTATTAGAAGTTCTATGCCCCTTAAAATTGTAAATGGGCTAGGTAGTAAATATTTTAGGTTTTACCTATTGGCTATAATTTTTTCAGCCGTAATGTCAATTTGGTTTTCTCTAAAGCTATCTTATATTGTTGTAAAACCCATTACGGACTTGATTTTTATTACTTCAAGAATTAGTAAGGGAGAATTTCATAGGAGAGCTAACATATTATCAGATGGAGAAATAGGTAAACTAGCTAAAAATTTCAATGAAATGGCTGATAAACTAGAGTCTACTTTATATGATGTTACAGACAAGCAAAACAGGCTAGAGGCAATACTCCAAAGTATGGATAGTGGAGTAATTGCAGTGGATAGATGCAATAAAGTGATTATTATTAATTCATACGCTAAAAAAATGTTTGGGATCACTAAAGATATTATAGGACAAAATCTTTTAGACAATATAAGAGATTTTGAATTAGAAAATATATTTCGTCAAAGTGATGATGATTATAAAGAAATAAAAATAGTTTGGCCAAAAGAAAGAGAGCTTAGGATAAAAACTGCAGATATAATTAACAGAAGTGAGCATATTGGAACCGTGGCTGTTGTTCAAGATATTACAGAAGTGAAAAAATTAGAGAAAATGAGAACACAATTTGTGGCTAATGTTTCACATGAACTTAAAACGCCGCTAACTTCTATTAAGGGGTTTGCAGAAACCTTAAAATATGTTGATGATGCAGAGACGAAGGAAAAGTTTTTAAATATAATAAATGAAGAAGCTGAAAGATTAACTAGGTTAATCACAGATATCTTAACACTTTCAAATATA
>NZ_JAENWL010000184.1 GCF_016650095.1 Clostridium sp.
CACTGTGTGATAAAATTTAATTGACTCATGTGAAATCCTCCCGTATATGTTGGTTTAGTCACTTAACATTATACAAGAGTATTTCTCTTGAGTCTTTATTTTTTTGTTACTCTTCGGTCATTTCATTATACAACTTACCGAATTATGTGAATATCATATTAGTGGACAATTAAAAGTAGCTCCTGAACACATTAGCGACAAAGTACTAGATCAGATGGGGAAGTCAAAAAAAGAAGTGTATGACCGTTTTGTAAAAAAATATTTCGAAATAGATAAAAAATTTAATATGAACCAATTTTTGGTTCCGTACCTTATGTCAAGTCATCCTGGATGTGACCTCACGGAATCTATTAAATTATCAGAATATATAAAAGAAATGGGATACACTCCAGAGCAGGTCCAAGACTTTTACCCAACACCCGGGAGTTTATCTACTACAATGTATTACACCGGAATTAACCCTTTCACCAAGGAGAAGGTTTATGTTCCAAATGATCAAAAGGAAAAAAATATGCAAAGAGCTCTGCTTCAATTTAAGAATCCAGAAAACTATAACATTGTAAAAGAAGCTCTAGTAAAAGGTCATAGAGAAGATTTAATTGGTTTTGATAAGAAATCATTAATACCACCAAGACCTATGAAAACAAATGCTAAATTTACTAGGAATAAAAAATCTAAAGTACCCTTTTCGAAGACTACTTCAAATTTGAAAACCACTCCAAAGAAGGCATCAAACCCTGATCTAAAACATAACCCTAGAACACGACAAGGGTAAAAAATATAAGGCAAAAATAAAAAGGCATATATAACTATAGATTTACTCATAGTTATACATGTCTTTTTAATGCCCCTAACATTATGCCCCAACATTATTTTTTAAACTTTCTTAAACTATAATCCAAGGTTATTATCCAAGAAATATCACCTAACAATAGCCATAGGTCATTTGTATTTATTGAAGTTAAAAGGAGTGATATTACTGTTATGCAAGAAGATATTATTATTAATACGGACCCTATTTTGTTAGAATAGGTTTTATTAAATAGTTGTATACCTTTAATTGCAAAAATCGAATTTATTATAAGCATAACAATATAACAATAAGATTCCAGTTGTAATTCTATAGTGTATCCACAAATGTTTGATATATTAATATTTATAGCAGATTTATATATAACAATACAGTAGGCTATACATAGCATAGTACATATAATTAAAATTTTTTTAAGCTTGATTTTATTATTCTTAGCAAAAATATGAACTGAAAGAACACCACATAATGGTATGCACAATAAATTTGCATACACAACAGGTTTTAATAAATATAGATAACTTTGATTTTTCACAATAAAAAGAATTATTAAAGCTATGTATCTAAACGTCATTAAAACTAAAGCCATAGCACTTAATATCCTTATTTTTTTAGGTGCATTAACCAAACTAGAAATTATACCTTCATATAATAAAATAACCATTATTAACAGCAGTAAAAAATATATACTCATTTATATACTCTCCCTAAAATTGCTACTATTAATATTTATTACTGTATATTTAAAAATATGCTAAGGCACAACAAAATAAATAATAAGGCTATCCCCTTGTTATTTATTTTACTGTGCCTAACTTACTATATTTTAGCTCCTAATATAGATATTCCGCCTTTTTCACATTCTATTAAGAGTGGAAAATCTGGTCCTCTTTCTCCATCTATATCTGTTACAATATCTTCAGAGCATTCTATTTTTAATTTATTTGTCTTAAAATAAACAATTCCTGCTACATTTTCTAGATGCTCATTTCGAATCATCCTAATAAAAATATTTAAAATATTCTTCATAACCCCCGCTTTAATTATTATTACATCTAAAAGTCCATCATCCATTTTGGCGTTATAAGCAAATTTTAAATTTCCTGCAGTTTGTCCATTAAACACTAACATTAAATACATATCGCCATCAAAACAAACTTCACTTGAGTTAACTTTTATTTTTAGTTTTCTAAAGTTAGGTAATTGCTCTATTCCTTTTACATAATATGCCAATTTTCCTATAGTATTTTTCAAGTTTGCATCCATATTTTGAGATATATCTGTAAATAACCCTGTACTGGCTACATTTAAAAAATATTTATCATTTATCTTCCCTATATCCACCTTTTTTACATCGCTCTTTAATATTTGATTACATGCATCTAATATATCATGGGGCATGCCTATATAATTTGCAAAATCATTTGCAGTACCTGATGGAATGATTGCTATAGGCAAATTAATATTCCTTTTTTTCATCTCATTTACCACACTGTCTATTGTTCCATCTCCACCTGCTATTAAAATGTAATTATAACTTTTATCAACGCCCTTAAATGCATCGGATATAGGATATTCTTTACTAATTCTATACGGAACTATCGTTCGCCCATATTTTTGATGAATCATTATTATCGTATCTAAATCAGACGCTATAGTATTTTCTCCAGAATATGGATTATAAATAAATTTTACCTTATTCATTTCATTCTCTCCTATTTACCATTGAATTTAATAATTATTTATGTACATTATACCTCACTAAAAATTAATCCACAAGAATTACATTTTCCTGTGGATTTTACTATACTATCATATTTTATTTGTCATATATTTTGATATTAATTTATTCTAAATATTGTGTATACAAGGTATAGAAATCTCACTCAAAGCATCTGTAGCCTCGCTTTTAAGTTTTGGTTCTAATGCTAAATCCCCTAATGAAATTATCCCAACTAATTGATTTTTCGAAGTTATTGGTAGTCTCCTTATTTGCCTTTCACTCATAATTCTGGCTGCATCATTCACATCTATATTTTCATCTCCTACTACGGGATTTGAAGTCATAATATCACGAACTTTTTGTGTTTTTATATCCACACCCTCTGATACACTTCTAAGTATTATATCCCTATCCGTTACAATACCAATTATTTTTCTTTCTGTATTTACAGGAATTGACCCTATATTATACTCCTTCATAAGTTGAGCTGCACGCTGCGCTGTATCATCTACAGATAGACTTATTACATCTTTAGTCATTATTTCAGAAACTTTCATTTTATAACCCTCCTTTTACTTCTTTAGAATAAAAAACAATTATCAATTATTTTATTTTAACCATAAATTAAAAATAATATTAATATTTTTTCAAATATGCTTTAACAATATATTAAATAAAATATATGATTTACATACTTAATTATTGCTTTAAAATGATGTATAATAAAATGAATGATTTTATAAAAAATATTTAAAATAATATTCAAATCAAATTAATAATACTATGTTATAAACTATTTTATTATTTTAGGAGTGTTGTGCAGTGAAGAAATCCTATGTCCCAAATATTATAACTTTTGGAAATTTAATCTTTGGTTTATTATCTTTATTAATGACTTTTCAAGCTCATTACAGATTATCCGCAATTTTTATATTATTAGCTGGCCTTATGGATAGGTACGATGGTAAAGTAGCACGTTTTCTGCAAGTATCTAGCGATCTCGGAAAAGAATTAGATTCATTAGCAGATTTAGTATCTTTTGGCGTTGCACCATCTATTCTTATATTTGATTTATATAATTTCGTTAGTTTAGGCTACTTAAGTTATGTTTGTTTCTTAGTTTTCCCTGTAGCTGGTGCATATAGACTAGCACGATATAATAGTACTAAATTTGATAATGTTTATACAGGAATTCCTATTACTCTGGCTGGAATGCTAGTAGCAATTTACGCTTTAATAACTTTAAATTCACCCCTTAATCTTCCACTTACTATTATTATAATATTTGCGCTCTCTTATCTTATGGTAAGTAATTTTCAAATAAAAAAAGCGTGAAAAATTTTTCACACTTTTTTTAACGACATTTCAAAAGTTGATTAATATCACCAAAGGCGATGATTAACTCCAAAGGTGATGCATCACCAAGGGTGATGATTAATCTCTTAACTTTAAATCCTCGTCAATCTCTGTTTCTATATACTCTATTTGAATCTTGCATTTCATAACTTCAGTTTTCATTGTGCAGTAAGACCTATAACTATAACTCGCATCATCTAATACTTTTATTGTCTCGTCTATGATGTCCCCCAAATTATCAGCTCTTTTAAGTGCATCCTTAACCTCACTTTTTTTAGATAGTGCAATTTTATTTAGTTCATCCGCACCACCTATTAATAGCCTATAAGAAGAAACTAGTTTAGTCAAAATTTCTGCTAAATTATTTACATCATTATAATAATTCTGAATTACCCTTCTATGTGTCAAATAATCACCTTTTAGTTTAATATATTATTATATTATTGAGAATATGCAAGCTGTTTCCTATGTAATAAAAATAAATAACAAGTCAAATATCTGACTTGTCATTTATTTTTATACGTCTATACAATATAATAATATGCTAAAGTAATTATAATATAGGAAGTAATTAAAATGCTACCTTCTAACCAATAGGTTTTCCCATCCTGAAATACTAAAAAAGACATACCTACTGCTATACTACACATTATTATGTGGAAAATTGGAAATAGTAGTGTCATATTTAACCCCATAAAACAAGAAAATAATACTAGCACCGGGGTAACAAAAAGTGAAATCTGGATGCTTGACCCTATAGCCGTTTCTAAACTCATATCTACTTTGTTTTGTATTGCACTCATTATGGTAGATACATTTTCGCCTATATTCCCGAGTAGTGGAATTAGAATGATACCTATGAACTCTTGGGATATATCGTAATCACTTATAAAATCTCTGATATTGTAAATTAACTTATCACTTATAAAATAAAGTAATACAGATATACAAATTAAAGTTATCGCACTTTCAGCAACTTTCTTATTTATAATAATTTTTTTTTCTTCTTTATTCTCGCTTACAATAAATAAATTATTATGCGTATATAATGAAAATATTAGACCTAAAATGTAAATACCTATCAGCAAAAAAGCGACTTTCACACTTATGGCTATAAGTATCGGATCTTTAACTACAGAGTAGCTATTTAATGTTGCTATGACTACCATAGAGGACAATGCCAATAGTAACATATTGAAATTCGTTCGTGCTATTATTCTATTAAATTTCTGTTCCCTAAACTTAAGACCACCGAACACTACTGCAATTCCAAGACCTAAAAGCATATTATTTATAATTGATCCAATTAGAGAGGCCTGAACCATAGGTATCATCCCATACTTTATTGACCATATTCCCATCATGAGTTCAGGAACATTACCAACTGTAGCGGCTAGTAGCCCCCCTTTCTTCTCCCCTATATAATCTGATATTCTAGTAGTTTGATCTCCGAGAAGGATAGCCAATGGAATTATGGCTAATGAATATATTATTGTATTTACTAGACTTGAAGAAGTGCTTATAAACATCATGGCAATTACACCAATCATAAAAATGTAAGTTTTTTTCATTCAAAACACCAAACTATCATTATTTTGTATTTTCATTTACGTACTCTGCATCAATCTCTCCAAAAATATCATGACTAATATTTCTGTATTTGTTATGCCCTTCGTTCTCTTCCATATTGTACCGATCGATATATCTATCGTAGTACCCAGCGCTGTGTTCATCATTATAACCATCGCTGTATTCATCGTTGTACCTAACGCTGTATTCATCGTTGTACCTAACGTTGTATTCATACTCGTCTATTGATATTACAGGTACTACTGGTACTAAATAGTAGGTCGGATAATAAATTATCATATTCACTCCTCCTATTTGTAGTCTTCGCAATATATTTTAAAATAAGCTTTTGGATACTTACATAGCGGACAAAAATCTGGTGCTACCTTTCCAATATGAATATATCCACAATTCATACATTGCCATTTTACTTCATTGTTTCTTTTAAACATCATTCCCGCCACAAGATTTTCATATATTTTCATATATCTCATTTCATGGCTTTCTTCTACTTCCTGTATTTCTTTATAAAAACTTGCAATATCCATAAACCCTTCTTCTCTTGCCTCAACTTCAAATTGTTTATATAGCTTACTACTCTCAAAAGCTTCTCCCTCTGCAGCATCTTTCAAATTATCTGCTGTATTTTTATTCATGTTAAGAAACTTATCGAAAACTACTCTCGCATGAGCTTTTTCGTTGTTTGCTGTTGCTTCAAAAACAGACGCTATATACTCATAGCCCTCCTTCTCAGCTTTTTCAGCATAAAATGTATACTTGTTTCTTGCCCTTGACTCTCCTGCAAAAGTCGTCAGAAGATTTCTTTCTGTTTTACTTCCCTTTAATTGCATTTCTAATCCTCCATTAAATTATTATCTTCTTTAATATTCTATTCATTATGTTTTTAAAGGTTACTTCAAAAAGAGAGGGACATCCCTTTAGGATATCCCTCTCTTAATTAATTCTAACAATATATCTATTTCAATGTACCTTGTTTTAATGAAATTTCTTTTGCCAATTTGAGGCCTGTGGGTGTAGTCGCAAGACCTCCCATAGCAGTTTCTCTTAATTCACAAGGTAATTGCTTACCTACCTTATACATTGCAATTACTGTATCATCAAAAGGTATTCTACTAGTTACACCACTCATAGCCAAATCTGCAGTGGTTAGAGCACTTACTGCTCCAGCCATATTTCGTTTAGCGCAAGGCACCTCAACGAGTCCTGCAATAGGATCACATACGAGTCCTAATATATTTTTTATCACAATAGCTGCTGCGTCCAAAGCCATAGCAGGAGTCCCACCCATCATTTCTACTACAGCCGCTGCGCCCATTGCTGCGGCTGCTCCACATTCAGCCTGGCATCCACCTTCAGCTCCTGACATTGTAGCATTCTTAGCTATTATAATTCCTATCCCTGAAGCCGTGAATAGCGCATTAATCAACTCATCTTCAGTCTTGTTAAGTTTCTCTCCTGCTGTAATAATTACTGAAGGAAGTATCCCACAAGATCCAGCTGTAGGTGCCGCAACTATTTTACCCATGGCTGCATTCACTTCTGAGCAAGAAAC
>NZ_JAENWL010000383.1 GCF_016650095.1 Clostridium sp.
CGTTCGTCCTGAGCCAGGATCAAACTCTCAATTTAAAAGTTTACACTTTTTCATTTGAAATAATTAATCTGCGCCAACTGTTAAGTTGGTTAGCAAGCTCATTACATACTTTTTAGTCTTACGACTAAAATATTACTTTATACTAAAGTAATTAACTGGTTAAAATAAAATATTATTTCATTTCTTTACCTATTTCTCTGTTTAATTTTCAAAGACCAATTTAAAATTTTTCGTTCGTCATCAAGTGACTACTTTTTCTATTCTATCAGTTAGCGTTGTACATGTCAACGTTTTTATTAACTTTTAGATATCTTGTAGATATTTAATGACTTTTCAGAAGAAAAATACTCGCTTATACTAGTAGTAATTACGTACTGTAACAAATAAAAACTTCAGTTGGAGGATAACAATTGATAATTGTTATCCTCCAGAGGTCTACAAATAGGTAAATTTCTTTCTGAAGTTATATATAAAATTTATTCCTTTATAGACCTAATCTTGCAACCACTTTTTCCTTATCAAAACCAATCATTTCTTCACCATTTATATTTATTATTGGCACTGATCTATAACCTTTTTTTATAAGTGCTTTTTTTTCTTCTAAATTTTCGGAAATATTATGCTCTACATATTCAATACTATTTTCTTTGAAAAATTCCTTTGCCATATGACAAATTCCACAAGTATTACTTGTATATATCTCAACTTTATTCATAAATAACCTCTCCTTTAATTTTAATAGAATGCAATTAAACTATATTTTTATAGTAGCATCTTTTTTTCCCAAGTCAATAATATTACGTGATAATCTTTGCTATAATTCTTACTTTATATTAAGAATGATTGTTACACCATTATAACCCAAAATTTATTATATTAAAATATTTTCTTTTTTGTGTTTACATATATTTTATATAATATTATGATAGTCATAACACTATATATTTGTACCAAAACAATATATAATTATTTTGCACTACATATATATTTAAAAGGAGAAACACTAGGAGGTCCAAATAATGATGAAATTATTAGAAATAATAAATAAAGCAAAAACAGAACATACATTAAGTAAAGAAGAAATAATTTCTATTTTAAGTAGCAATGTCGTAGACCAAGAACTCTTTGACGCTGCTGATGAAATTCGAAAATTTTTTTTAGGTGATGACGTTCATCTTAGAGGTCTTATTGAATTCACTAATATTTGCAAAAGAAATTGTCTTTACTGCGGGCTCAGGCGGGATAATAAAAATTTAGCTAGATATAGATTAACTGAAGACCAAATTTTAGACTTTGCCACTAAAGCTAAGTCCTTTGGCTATAAAACTATAGTACTTCAAGGTGGTGAAGATAATTATTACACCACTGATATAATTGTAAGGATAATAAAAGGCATAAAGAATTTAGATTTAGCACTAACTTTAAGCATAGGCGAAAAAACTTATGATGAATATAAAGCATTTAGAGACGCTGGCGCAGATAGATATCTTCTTAGAATTGAAACAACAGATAAAAAACTATATGAAGAATTAAATCCAGGCATGAACTACGAAAACAGGTTGATTTGCTTGCAAATTTTAAAAGAATTAGGCTATGAAGTTGGAACAGGTGTTATGGTTGGTCTCCCAAATCAAACTATAGAATCCTATGCGGATGATATATTATTTTTTAAAGAAATAAATACTGACATGTTAGGTATTGGCCCTTTCATTCCAAATGAAGACACCCCGCTTGCAAAGGCTAAAGGTAAGGAGCTAACTATGGCTCTTAAGGTTATGGCTATAACACGCTTGCTACTACCAGACATTAACATACCTGCAACAACTGCTATGGAGTCCTTAAATAAAAACGGAAGATTAATGGCTCTGCAAAGTGGTGCTAATGTAGTTATGCCTAATGTTACTGAGGGCGAATACAGGAAACTTTATGCGCTATATCCAGGCAAAATATGTACTGGGGACACTCCCAGTCATTGTCGTGGATGCATAACAGGCAAGATAAATAGTATTGGAAGAACAGTTTCAACTAACTATGGTTTTAGAGGAAATCAACCCAGTAAATAATTTTTAAATTAACTATAAGTTACATAAAAAAAAGCCCTAGGGCTCTTTTTTTTTAAGGTCACGTTTGTTTAGCTTCTTTTATCGGTTTATTATTAACCGGTTCTCCCTCAGCATCCTTAATTCCAGGCTTATTATGTCTCTTATTTAAATCATGCTGTATATTCATTTTTGTAGATTTATTTGGCATTAGAAACTCCCATTTCTAAGATTATATTATCCTAGAAGGCTAGTTTTTATTCTTAATTTAAAAACTATTGAATGCAATATTAACTTCAACTGGAATATTGTCAATAAGAATACCAACACACAAAACCTTATCAGAATTCATTTTTGCTTCGAAATCATTTCCATGCATTAATGTTGGAGTTGAAATATTAATACTCGTCCCATTTTCCGCGAAATTAGTGCTCACATTTGCAGTAAGCATATTTGAAAGCTCAGATAAAGCACTTTGTGCCATATCATCTAATTCAGTAACAGGCATACCCATCATCATTACAGATGCAATTTGTTTTGCACTTTCAATCTCTAGAGAATAAATAATACTTCCTTTAATATCACCCACTATACCTAAGATAATCATTACCCCTAAATTTTTTATACTTTTCCCTTTAACACTAATTCCTTGTCTTTTAACCTCTTTAAATCCAAGCTGAGGCATTACATTTAAAAAGGAATCTATAAACGGATTTATAAGATTTACATCCATTCATTAGCCCTCCTTTTAAACCATTTATTTCCTATTACTCCAAAACATTTTACATTTAGAATTTCAGTAACTACACTCACTGAAAAATATGAATAAAAAGCAATCTCACTCTCAAGTTCCCCCATTTTTCCACCAACCTCTGTTTTATTATAAATTTTTATAAAATTACAAATACAACTATTTATCTAAACTTGGTATTATAATAAAACATATATTTTTTTGTAAATTTAATCATTATTTTAATTACATTATACATCCAATGCTGTGAGGATGCACCATATATATTCATAATATCCCAAAATACTGTACAACATGCTTGTTTACAGACACGCCTAATAAATTAAAACATTATATGCTGCATTTATCGAAATTCTATAATTTATAAACTTACTCAAATAAAATGGAAAAGAACTGCTTATCTTAAGCAGTTCTTTTCCATTTTATAATACAATATATTAACGGATAAAGTGCATGAATATTTTCTTTTCTCTTTCTGGCTCGGCAATATTTTCTTTTCCGTTTTCAACCAATTTCATGATCCATGTCATATTCTTCCCAAGCACTCTCATAATTTGCACACCCTCTTTATCTTGTAATGCTTCACCTGGGCTTGTGCCGTGAATGACATTCCAATAATTAGAAGTTGGCATTAACATTTCTGAATAATTTATATAACTGTTTAGCTGATTAAATGTTGGAATTCCACCCGAACGCCTTACAGCAACAACAGATGC
>NZ_JAENWL010000197.1 GCF_016650095.1 Clostridium sp.
AATATCCTTTGGCCCTAATATTTATGATGTACACACACCTAAAGAACACTTAAGTATCTCATCAACAGATAGAATGTGGAGTTACTTATTAGCAGCATTAAAGGCAATGAAATAATTAAAGCCGCTTTAGCGGATTAAGCCTACTTTAGTAGATTAAGCCACTAAAGTAGATTAAGATACTAAAATAGAATTTTTAAAGGCTTCTACTTTTGTAGAAGCCTTTAATTTTAGTTAATTATTTTAAGCAATGCTTGTATTCATGACACGATTGAGGTATATTATAATTGGTATAATTGTTATAATAATTTAGTAAGGTGATGTAAATGAATATAATTTCATATCTAAAAGATAATAATATTAAAATTACTAAAGCAAGAAAAAATATACTAGAAATTATACTTTGTAGTAAAGAGGCTATAAATGCTAATCTCATATATGAGCTACTTAAAAAAGATGACATAAAAATAGACTTGTCTACGGTATATAGAACCTTAGATTTACTAGTGAGTAAAAAGATATTAAATAAATTTGATTTGGGTAATAATATGTATAACTACACTATAATTAAAAATGCCCACAAACATATAATCCAGTGCGATTTATGTCATAAGGAAATGGTCATAGATTGCCCAATACCTCAAATAGAGGAACAAATAAAGGCAAAGACAGGAATAACTCTTACGGAAAGTCATGTTTATTTAAAGGGAATTTGCAGGGAATGTAAAGAGTGTAAAGAATGTAAAGAATGGAAAGAATATAAGAAATAAGAGAGGATGGGTTTTATGCAATTTTCTTCATTGGTACTAATGGAAGTAGATAAAGAGACTAATCAATTTGTCAAAGAACTTGGAAGCTATGAAGCATCAGATGGGGCAGAATTTGTTACGAAATTAAATTATTCTGGAGAACTAATTAATTTATTTTTTGATACTCAGGTTGATGTGGAAGAATGGCAATTTACAGCAATTTATGATTATTTTAATGAGGATGTCTTTACGAATAAAGGTTACTCTATTGAAGCTATCGATGATGAGTATAATCCAACTTGGCTGGTTAAGTTTAAATATTCTACAGATCATATGGTTGTTCGCGAAGCTATAATTGACATATGTGAATTAATAAAGCAAGAACTTAAAGAAGTTTTTATAAAAATTGAAGATAAAAAAGAAGAATATAAGTAGATACAAGAAAAACAATTTAATTATAAAAGTAAATTGCAGTATTATGGCAAACTTTTTAGAGGTGACAATCTATGAGACTTGAGTTTATTAATAGAGTAAAAGTTGATGAAATTTTAGGCAGAAATATATTTACAGATGATGGAAGTGTATTGCTAAGAACAGGAGTTAAATTAACAGGGCAGTATATCAAAAGACTTAAGGACTTAGGTGTTTTTTATGTGTATATAGAAGATGCTAGATTAGATGATATATCAATAGAAGATGAAAAACTAAGTGATCTAAAAGCTATAACTATGAAAAACATGTCAAAGATAATAAAGAATGTAACTGCGGCAGATAAAAAAGGCACTAAAGAATCATTATCGGTTGTGGAAGACTTAGTTAATTATATTATTGAGATGGGTGATGTAAATAAAAGTTTATATGACATTCAGACTTATGATAACTATACATATCTTCACTCTATAGATACTGGAATCATGGCAATTTTTCTTGGCCTTTCAATGAATCTTAAGGAAAGTGATTTAAAAGAGCTAAGCATCGGAGCAATCCTGCATGATATAGGTAAAACTAGTGTTATTAAAGACATCATAACGAAACCAGATAAGCTAACATTTGAAGAATATGAAGAAGTTAAGAATCATCCTACTTATGGAAAAGAGATTCTTGAAAAGAACTTTTCCATGTCTAGTGAAATTCTAAAAGCGGTGGAACAGCACCACGAAAAAATTGATGGAACTGGATATCCTTATGGACTTACAAAAGATAGTATTTCTAAGTTTGCAAAAATAATTAGTGTTTGTGATGTTTATGATGCTGTAAGTAATGATAGAAGTTATAGAGAGAAATTTAATCCTGTGGATGCTTACGAACTAATATTAGCTGGCTGCGGTAGTGTTTTTGACGAAGATGTAGTAAGAAATTTCAAAGAAACCTTTTCAGTATTTCCATTAGGCGTTTGTTTAAAGTTATCAAACGGAGTTGAAGGATATGTAATTAAACAAAACAAAAAATTTCCTGATAGGCCAGTATTAAGAGTGCTTTATGAAGGGGAAGATAGGAAACCTATTAAATTTTATGAGATAGATTTGTTGCAATGCCATAATGTTGTAGTGAAGTCAATAATATAAAAAATATAAACCTTATTAGGAGTAAAATATGAAAGAAAAAGATATAAATACCATTATAAATGGTATTACTCAAAGGCATAGATATTTATTAGAGGAAATAAGAAGTAAGGATAACAATTCACAGTTATGGACAGTGACCAAAGATATTAGTGGGGCTTCGCAAAGATTAATATTTATGACGGTACTTAGCCTTCGCGAGTTAACACAATATGATATTCCAGATGATAAAAACAATGTATATATACTATTTTCTGAGGATGAATCAGAAGAACTTGAAATAAAAGAAGCTCTCTCAATAAATAATTTATTAGGAAAGCCCCTGATTAGAGTAAATGTTTTAGAAAGAAAAGTAAACTACTCTGAAAATGTAAATATGCAAGTGGTAAATGATTTAGCTGATCTTATTAATAATATCAATTTACATAGCAATAGCGAAAAAACAAGTCTACAGGGTAAACCATACATTACTATGGGAATTATAGCTATAAATGTTGCGATGTATATAGTTACCGCTTATTTGACTTATGTTTATGCAAAAGGTAGCATATTTACAAGTGATACCAATGTTTTAATTTTGCTTGGAGCTAAGGTTAATAATCTAATTGCAGAGGGTCAGTATTATAGACTTATTTCTTGTATGTTTTTACATGGTGGAATTGTGCATTTAGGTGTCAATATGTATTCACTTTATATTATTGGACCAATGGTTGAAAGGGTTTATGGAAAGGCGAAATATATTGCTGTTTATTTCATTGCTGGAATATGTGCATCTATATTTAGTTATATTTTTTCAACAAGTGTTTCTATTGGAGCTTCGGGTGCGATTTTTGGACTTTTAGGTGCAGTACTCGTTTATGCAATTAAATCTAAAGGTAAAACTGGAAATGGTTTTATAAAAAATATTTTATCTGTTATATTTATAAATATATTTATAGGAGTTACGATACCAGGCATCGATAATTTCGCTCATTTAGGCGGACTTCTTGGAGGAATGATAATATCATTTTTAATTTCTTTTAGAGCAGAAGGTTAATAAGGTATTTAAAAAGGCACATTTAAACAAATAACAAGTCAATATGCTATCTATTGACTTGTTATTTGTTTGAATGTGCCTAAAAATTTAAATATTTGTTGTAGCAATTACCAAATTCCGAAAAATTTTAATACAATTATGATAACAACTATGCCGCCAATTAATTGTAACATTTAAATGGCCTCCTTTTATAATAATTATATTTTACGTGTTAATTTACTCGCTAATTTACTTGTTAATTTATATTATACCAAATATCGACAAGTTATGCAACTATATCAATAGTTTTGTCCCCAATGATATTAATTAGATCTTCATGATTTATAGTTTCCTTATCAATCAATAAAGCTGTAATAGACTCTAAAGATTCTTTTTTATCTATCAGGATACTTTTAACTTCTTCATATAATTCTGATATTAAATTTTTACATTCTATAAATGCTGATTCTTGATTTGTAAAGCCTGAGTCTGTGAGTTTGCCCATAGTAAGCAGTCCGAGTGATTCACCCATACCGTATTCTGTTATCATCGCAGTTACGAGCTGCGTGCTTCTTTGCAGGTCATTATAAGCACCAGTAGTTACATGTTCATGGCCAAAGATAATTTCTTCAGCAGCCCTACCACCTAGTAGTACCATTATTTTTTTCTTTAAATGTTCCATGTTCATATATAGTTTATCTTCAGGAATACTTAAAGTATAACCGCCTGCACCTTTGGTAGTTGGGATTATAGTTACTTTGGATACTTTATCATTTGGCAACACATTTAGTGAAATTAAAGCATGTCCCGCTTCGTGGAATGCGGTAATTTTTCTATCCTCATCTTTAATATAATCCCTATCAACTTTTTCATAACCAGCTAGCATTATTGAATAAGCTTTATCCATATGCTCATTTTCAATAAATGTAGAATTGTCCTTACAGGCAATAATAGCTGCCTCATTAGCTAAGTTCTCTAGCTTTGCACCTGAAAAAGATGTAGTTTTATGTGCCCATTGCGAATAATCTATATTATTAATAGGTTTATTTTTAAGATGAAGTTTTAAAATTTTCTCTCTGGCAGATACATCAGGTAATGTAACTTCGATATGTCTATCAAAACGGCCGGGTCTAAGTAGTGCATCATCTAGCATATCAAGCCTGTTAGTTGCTGCAATTATCATTATGCCCTTTGTTTCATTAAAACCAGACATTTCAGTTAGAAGGGCGTTAAGAGTCTGATCTTTTTCGTCAGAACCGCCACCGCGACTATCTCTTTTCTTACCAATTGCATCAATCTCATCGATAAAGATAACTGCCCTGCCATGACTTCTTGCTTTCTTAAATAAGCTTCTGATTCTCCCAGCTCCAACCCCTACATATACCTGGACGAAATCAGAACCGGATACAGCATAAAAAGGAACATTTGCTTCGCCAGCCACAGCTTTTGCAAGTAAGGTTTTACCAGTTCCAGGATCTCCATATAAAATTATTCCTTTGGGCATTCTAGCACCATAAGCAGAATATTTTTTAGGATTTTTAAGGAAATCTACTACATCCTGGACACTATCTTTAGCTTCTTCATTACCTGCTACATTAGCGAAGTTATAACCTATGTCCTCTACTGCAGTAACATCAAGATTTGTAGCTGAGAACATGCCTTTAGCCGTTCTCTTTGAAGATTTGAAGGACATAATTCCAAGTGCTATGATTGAAATCACTAAAGCTGCAATTGAAGCTATTTCAGTAGGATTGGTTAGAGTTTGTTCAGAAACATTTATACCATTCTTTAATAAGTCTTCTTTGAAATTATTAGTTCTTGGATTGTCAGTTGAGTAAATAGTTCCATCTTTAAGTTTAACTTGAATTTTAGGAGCAGTTGTTACGTATACAGTGGATATACTTTTAGAAGAAACATCTTTAAGAAAATCTATATATAATTTATCTGTAGATACTTTAAATGTATTACTCACAAAAATGAGAAATACTATTGAACAAATTGCAGTGATAATAGGAATTAAAATATATTTGTTTTTAAGTTTAATCATAGGCTCGAAGCGAGAAAACCACATTTATTTTAGTATAGTTGTGGAGTCGCCTCAGTCACATCCTTTCGCATAATATATTTTTTTACTGTTTCTATTAATTCACAGGTTGTACTCTTATATTTGTTATAGATAATAGTTTACTAATTCTGTAAGCTATAAGGTCTATTATAATATGTTTTGAAGGCCTTGTCCAACGATACTCATAGAATTTGGTAATGTAAATATTGTAAAAAATGCAATTGATATATTCATAATTTGTTGTATACTTTATTTAAGATAGATTCACATATGAAAAAAAATAACGATATTTCAGCTTCAGAGATGATGATTTCACAGACAGAATAGATTTAGAATAAGGAGAATGGATAAAATGGGAAAGAAAGTTTATGCAATAAAAGAAGGATTAAATTCTACTACTAATGAAAGAATTGAAAATCAAATAGTTAACACTTGGGCAGAGTGCTTAAAATATGTAAAAGGTGTAAAAGGTGCTAAGTATAAGAGCTTTGAGGATATAAATGAGGCTAAAAAGTTCTTAAGTGGTGCAGGAGATGCACTTAAAAAAGCAGATAATAATTATCCAGAGGATTGCCTTCATGTTTATGTTGATGGTAGTTATAATGCTTCTACAGAGGAGTATTCTTATGGAATGGTAGCTGTGCAGAGTGATGTAGTTCTACATATAGAGAGTGGTGCAGGTAAAAGTGATTCAGCAAGAAATATAAGGCAAATAGCAGGGGAACTTGCGGGTGCAGTTAAAGGAGTTCAGTATGCATTAGATAAAGGGGAGAAGAAGGTAGTAATATTTCATGATTATGTTGGGATTTGTTACCATGCTACAGGTTTTTGGGGTAGGAAAGAAGAGTCATCAAAGGAATATTATGAGAAAATGCAAGAACTTATGAAGAGTGGAATAGAGGTTATATTTGTTAAGGTGGATAGTCACACAGGAGATTTGTTCAATGAGCTTGTTGATGAAAAATGTAAAGAGAGATTAGGGATAAAATCAGATAAGGTTGTAGAAAAATGGCTGGCTAAGAATACTATAAATGTGGCTAGTGATGAGGTAAAAAGAGAAATCCTAAAGATAGCGACCAGCGGAGATGCGAATATAATTGTTATAAATTCTGGTGAAGAGACAAATAAAGTAGAAGTTAAAGAAAAGATTAAGAAAGAGATTAAAGTATATGGATTTGATGAGATTGCATCTGAGTATACCACGAAGCCAGAAGTAGCTAAGAGTCTAATAGATAATCTAAGTAGCTCAGAGAAAACAGAGTTTATTATCTATCTGCTAGAGCGGGAGGTATAAAAGTTCTCCTGCGTGACTTGCAATGTGAACTTGAAGCGTGAAATTTGATTAAGGAATTCTAATCTTTTGCTCG
>NZ_JAENWL010000116.1 GCF_016650095.1 Clostridium sp.
ATACGCTCCCATCCGAGTACATTCCAAACTAGAAAGAAGGAAAGTATTGCAATTATTGCAGAACTAGCGTAAACACCACGCCGGAGAGCCGCTAAAAGGCCCTTTTGCTCAGCTTTCTCCCCTGATTTAACAAAGAAGGTTCCAATAATAGATGCTACTACGCCAATCGACGCTATAGTCATAGGAATTGCCACACCAGAAACTCCAAGTCCTGCCGCTACAGCAAGAGCAGCTGTAGATACTATTGACCCAACATAGGATTCGTATAAATCCGCACCCATACCAGCTACATCCCCGACATTATCTCCAACGTTATCAGCTATTACTGCAGGATTTCTTGGATCATCTTCTGGAATTCCAGCTTCAAGCTTCCCAACAAGATCTGCACCTACATCTGCAGCTTTAGTAAATATACCTCCACCAACCCGTGCAAATAATGCCATGGAGCTAGCACCCATTCCAAAGGTTATCATTGCACTAGTTATATTTTGAATTCTTAGAGCTGGTTCTAAATTTCTATAAAAAAAGTTCAATAAATAATACCATATGCTAATATCAAGGAGTCCAAGACCTACAACTGTAAGTCCCATTACTGCACCACTAGAAAAGGCAACATTTAAAGCACTGTTAAGGCTTTTTCCAGCTGCATGCGTAGTTCTAACATTTGCTTGTGTAGCAATTTTCATTCCTATAAATCCTGAGAGACCTGAAAAGAACCCTCCACTTATGAATGCAAAAGGTACAAATGGAGTAAGAAACCCAAATGCTACAAGTATTCCAAGTATTACAAACATAGCTACAAAGAAAAGAACCACTCCTGTATATTGCCTTTTTAGATATGCATCTGCACCCTTTTGAATTGCTTCAGCAATCTTTTTCATCTGCTCTGTTCCCTCATCTTCTTTTAATACTTTTTTTGCAAGATATCCAGCAAATGCAAGTGCTAATATAGAGCAAATCGGAGCCAAAATCATTAAACTCATAATAACTACCCCCCTCGTATATTTTAAGTTAAAATTATTATAAAAGAATTATTCATCATTATATATTATAGCACTTAAAACCATTTATTAGTAATTCAAACCATATTTTAGAAAAATATTATTCCATCAGAATTATCTGCCCTTCCGCAAAACTTCATTTGTAATTTTAAATATTTCTATTGACAAACAGTAAATTGATTGATAGAATGACAAATAATATAATAAAGACTTTGACAGGGACAATTAGGCATCAGGATGTTTTCCAGAGAAGGGATAAAGCTGCGAACCCTAAATAATTAGATGTTGAAACTTACCCTCGAGTTGTGGACTTAAACTAAGTTGTACTTAATAGTGAGCTTATTAGTAAGTTTTACCGGTGAATGCCGTTATCTTTAATTAAGTTATAAATATGGGTGGTACCGCGACAAACTCTTCGCCCCAAGTGAGGAAGTTTGTTTTTTTTGTACCCTTTTTTTAGTAAGTTGTTATAAAGACAAAAAATAAAGTATTATTTAAGGGCAATAAAAAAACTTCAAAATAGAAGCCAGTCAGATAGCTTCTATAAACTCAATAGAGTGTTTCACAACTTTTAAAAGGGGGATTATAACTAATATGGGAATGACGATGACACAAAAAATACTAGCGTCACACGCTGGTTTAAGAGAGGTAAAAGTAGGCCAATTAATTATGGCAAATCTTGACTTAGTTTTAGGTAATGATATAACAACACCCGTAGCTATAAATGAGTTCAACAAAATGGGTGTTGATAAAGTTTTTGATAAGAAGAAAATTGCTATTGTTCCAGATCATTTTGCACCAAACAAAGATATTAAATCTGCCGAGCAATGTAAATGTACGCGTGAATTTGTATATGAAAAAGGAATTGAAAACTATTTCGAAGTAGGACAAATGGGAATAGAACATGCTCTATTACCAGAAAAGGGACTCGTAGTAACTGGCGATGTTGTAATAGGTGCTGATTCTCACACTTGTACTTATGGTGCTTTAGGTGCTTTCTCAACTGGAGTTGGATCAACTGATATGGCAGCAGGAATGGCAAGTGGAAAATGTTGGTTTAAAATTCCAGAGGCAATAAAATTCGTTTTAACTGGCAAAATGCAAAAATGGGTTTGTGGTAAAGACGTAATTCTTCACATCATAGGAATGATTGGAGTAGATGGCGCGCTGTATCAATCAATGGAATATACAGGAGAGGGTCTGCATAATTTATCTATGGATGACAGATTTACGATATCTAATATGGCTATTGAAGCAGGTGCTAAGAACGGAATTTTTGAAGTTGATGATAAAACTTTAGGATATGTAAAAGAACATTCAACTAAAACTCCTATAGTGTTTAGCGCTGACACAGATGCCGAATATTCAAGAGTAATAGAAATTGATTTAAGTACTATAAGACCAACAATCGCCTTCCCTCACCTTCCAGACAATACTAGAACTATAGATGAAGTTGGAGATATTAAGATTGATCAAGTAGTTATTGGCTCTTGTACTAACGGAAGAATAGAAGATCTTAGAATGGCTGCTAGCATATTCAAAGGTAAAAAAGTTAATCCCAAAATAAGAACATTAATCTTCCCGGCTACTCAAACGATTTATCTTCAAGCACTTAGAGAAGGTTTAATTGAAATATTTATAGAAGCTGGAATTGCTGTAAGTACTCCAACTTGTGGACCTTGTCTTGGCGGATACATGGGAGTACTTGCAAAGGGCGAGCGGGCCTTGTCTACTACAAACAGAAATTTTGTTGGCAGAATGGGTCATCCTCAAAGTGAAGTATATCTTTGCAGCCCAGCAATTGCTGCAGCCTCAGCTATAACAGGAAAAATTTCTTCACCAGAGGAGGTACTATAATGTTTAAAGGAAAAGTTATAAAATATGGTAACAATGTAGATACTGACGTTATAATACCTGCTAGATATCTTAATACTTCAGACGCATTCGAGCTTGCATCACATTGTATGGAAGATATCGATAAGGATTTTATACGAAAAGTTAAGAATGGCGACATAATGGTTGCTGGTAAAAACTTTGGGTGTGGGTCCTCAAGAGAACATGCACCTCTTGCTATAAAGACTGCAGGAATAAGTTGCATAATTGCTGAAACTTTTGCAAGAATATTCTACAGAAATTCAATTAACATAGGGTTACCTATTTTAGAATGCACTGAAGCTGCCATAGACATTGAAGAAGGAAATGATGTATCCGTAGATGTCACTACTGGAGTTATCACAAACAACACAAAAGAAAAAACTTATCAGGCAATACCTTTTCCAGCATTTATGCAAGATATTATAAGCGCTGAAGGTCTTCTTAATTATCTTAAAGAAAGGACTGACGCTGAATGAAAAAAATAGCTGTTATTAAAGGAGATGGAGTTGGCCCAGAAATTGTTCTTGGTGCAATTAAAGTATTAGATGCAATATCTAAAAAATACAATTTCCCCTTTGAATATACTTATGTTTTGATGGGTGGAATAGCTATAGACGAAACAGGATTTCCACTTCCAAAGGAAACTATAGATACTTGTAAAAATAGTGATGCGGTTTTACTTGGTGCTGTTGGCGGCCCTAAATGGGATAAATCTCCAGGCCATTTAAGACCAGAAACTGGTTTACTTGGAATCAGACGCGAACTTCAAGTTTTTGCAAATTTGCGACCTGCTATTCTTTTCCCACAGTTAAAGGATGCTTCAGCTCTTAAACCAGAAATCCTAGGAGATGACCTTGATATTATGGTTGTTAGAGAATTGACAGGTGGAATATATTTTGGCGAAAGAGCCAGAATCGACCTGGATGGCGGTGGACAAAAGGCATGGGACACAATGGCTTATTCGACTTATGAAATCGAAAGAATCGCTCGTGTTGGTTATGAAACTGCAAGGAAAAGAACTAAAAAACTTACATTAGTTGATAAAGCTAACGTGCTTGAGAGCTCAAGACTTTGGAGAGAAGTTGTTACAAAAATGGCAGCAGATTATCCAGACGTAACTCTTGAAGTACAATTAGTTGATAGTTGCGCAATGCAACTTATAAAAAACCCATCACAATTTGATACAATTCTAACTGAAAATATGTTTGGTGATATCCTAAGTGATGAAGCTTCAATGCTTACTGGATCACTTGGAATGCTTCCGTCAGCTAGTTTAGGTAACGGGACTCTTGGCATATATGAACCAATACACGGTTCAGCGCCAGATATCGCAGGCCGTGACATCGCTAATCCAATTGCAACTATAATGAGCGTAGCGATGATGCTTAGATATAGCTTCAATATGGAAGAAGCTGCAAAGGATGTTGAAAATGCAGTTTCAAAAGTTTTAGATAAAGGATACAGAACCATCGACATCATGCAAACTGGCATGAAATCAGTTGGAACTGTTGAAATGTCAGACCTTATTGCAAAAGAAATTAAATAATATAATCATCACATTTGGAAATAAATTAATTAATAAATGCTATGAACAGGAGTAGTAGAAGTCTTAAGAAATTCTCAGAGAGCCGAGGTAGCTGTGAATCGGTAATTTCAAGATTTTGAACTCACCGTGTGAGCTATCGCCTGAACCTAAGTAAGGTGGATCGTGAGTCCTCGCGTTAACAGGATATTGAGTGAGTTTTAGCTATAAAACTAACTAGAGTGGTACCGCGAAGAAACTTCGCCTCTTGATTGAGGTGAAGTTTCTTTGTATTTATTCCTAATAATTTTAAAGGAGTGTTTTAAATGTCATATAAAAAATATAAAGCATATGGTAGTATAAACCTTAAAAATCGTCAGTGGCCTAATAAACAAATAGAAAAAGCACCAATTTGGTGCAGTGTTGATTTAAGAGATGGTAATCAATC
This sequence comes from Clostridium sp., assembly GCF_016650095.1. Taxonomy (GTDB): domain Bacteria; phylum Bacillota; class Clostridia; order Clostridiales; family Clostridiaceae; genus Clostridium_AD. Next base: position 4,847 of record NZ_JAENWL010000116.1, read on the forward strand.
TCTTCCAATTCCTATGAATGTTGAAGAAAAAGTTAAGCTATTTAAATTACTTGTTGATATTGGCTTTAAAGAAATAGAAGTAGGTTTCCCTTCTGCCTCAAACACAGAATATGAATTTTTAAGAAAATTAATTGAGGAAGACCTTATACCTGAAGATGTAACAGTTCAAGTTTTAACTCAATCAAGAGAGCATTTAATCAAAAAAACCTTTGAAGGTCTTAAGGGAGCAAAAAAAGCTATTGTCCACCTTTATAATTCAACCTCAATTTTACAAAGAAAGGTCGTTTTTAACAAAAGCAAACAAGAAATCATTGATATCGCAGTTACTGGTGCAAAGCTTCTAATGGAATATAAGGATAAATATCCTGAAACAGATTTTTCTTTTGAATATTCCCCTGAGAGCTTTACTGGAACTGAGCTTGAATATTCCTTAGAGATTTGCGAAGCCGTATTAGAAATCTTAAAACCAACTCCATCAAAAAAGGCTATATTAAATTTACCATCAACAGTTGAAATGGCTACTCCAAATATTTATGCAGATCAAATTGAATGGTTTTGCAGAAGCATTAAGAATAGGGAAAGTGTTATAATTAGTCTCCACACTCATAACGACAGAGGTACTAGTACTGCGGCGTCTGAGCTTGGACTTCTTGCAGGAGCTGACAGAGTTGAAGGTACTTTATTTGGCAATGGCGAGCGAACTGGAAATCTTGATATTATGACAATGGCTTTAAACATGTATACTCAAGCAATAAACCCTAAATTGGATTTTTCAAATCTTTATGAAACTGTAGGAGTATATGAAGTCTGCACTAGAATGAAGGTACATGAACGTCATCCTTATGCTGGTGAACTAGTATACACTGCCTTTTCCGGTTCACACCAAGATGCAATCAAAAAAGGTCTTAAAGCTCGTACTGATGATAATAATGATTTTTGGGAAGTTCCTTATCTTCCAATTGACCCCCACGATGTTGGACGGGAGTATGAAGAAATTATTCGTATTAACAGTCAGTCCGGTAAAGGTGGTGCTGCATTTATAATGGAAAATGAATTTGGTTATATTTTGCCAAAAGCTATGCAAAGTAATTTTGGTAAACTCGTAAAAAATCAATCGGATTTACTTGGCACAGAACTTTCTGCAAATCAAATTTATGACTTATTTAAAAATGAATATGTAAATATAAAAACCCCAAATTCATTAAAAAATTATAGTATCCAATCAGTACAAAATGTTGAAACAGATGAAAACATAGTTAACATACAAGCATTAATCTCAGTACGCGGGAAAGAAAGAACTATTTCTGGAGTGGGAAATGGTCCAGTAGATGCCTTTTTTAATGCGTTACTTGCCGCAAATATTAATGGTTATAGCTTTATATCTTATGATGAACATGCTCTAGGAAGTGGATCTCAAGCAAAAGCTGCTACTTATATACAAATAGAATACAAGGGTAAAATTTATTTTGGAGTTGGTATTTCTGCAAATATTGATACAGCTTCACTAAATGCTTTATTTAGTGCTATTAATAGAAAAGGTTAATATAAGAGAAGGATGCCAATTAAAGCATCCTTCTCTTATAAAACAATCAATCCTCTGTATTATGGATATCATTTTCACCTTTTTTTCTCTTTTCTTTTATAAACACTATAACTACCGGCAATAGTGAACTAATTATTATAGCTATTAACATATAAGAAAAATGATTTTTTATAAAAGATAGATTGCCGAAAAAATAACCCCCACCTAAAAATAAACTTACCCATAATCCCCCACCAAGCATATTATAAGGAATAAATTTTGAGTAATTCATTTCTCCAATTCCAGCTACAAAAGGTACGAAGGTCCTAATTATAGGAATAAATCTTCCTATAATTATTGCCATTGAGCCATGTTTTTCATAGAACTTTTGAGCTTTTTTTAAATGCTCTTTGTTAATAAATCTTACTTCTTCTTTTTCTAATATTTTTCTACCAATATTTTTGCCAATATGATAATTAGTAGTATCTCCGAGCACTGCTGCAAAATATACTACTACTAAAAGAGTGAATATATTCATTGATCCAATTCCTGCTAGTGCTCCTGCTGCAAATAACATTGAGTCACCTGGCAAAAATGGCATAACAACCAAGCCTGTTTCAATAAATATAATTAAAAACAGAATAGCGTAAGTTAATACCCCATACTGTTGTATTAGTATAGCTAAATACTTATCGATATGCATTATTCCATTTATAAAGTTAATTAAAATATCCATGTTTTTCCCCTTTCCGTTATAGGTTGCTTCTATATATTTCCCTCTGTTTGATATTATATATTTGTAAGATTAAAAACAGATTAAAAAACTCTTAAATTTGGTTAAGAAGAAATAGACCCAAAGAGGTGGTTATCAAATTACCACAAAAGTATGATAAGTATTTGTGGGTCACCTTTAAATGGCAAGACGACAATAAAACAGAATCAAAGTTGATTCTGTTTTTATAACAAATTTCTTATATACTGCATTTTCATTATAATATCTTTAGAATGTTATTATTTTAATATCATCCTTTAAATAAGAAGTCAAAGGTTCACCCATGTATATTACTTCTATTCCCATTTTCTCTAAAACTTCTGTAACTCCATAATCGTCTGTACAAGCTTTACACGCTAGTAGCTCCACTCCTGAATCTTTTATTGAACCAATGTAATCTTGCACGTCTTTATCTTCACTCAGGAGTTTACTGGATGGTCCCCATATTATCAAGGTTACATCCTTCCACCAACCTCTAAGTTTTGCATTAATGGTATACATAAATACCATTTTCAGAGCAACTTCACGATCGCCACTTGTCCAAACTACTACCAGTTTATCTTTCTTATCTGACATATAATAACCTCCTTATTTTTTCTTTCTTATATAAATAAAAGTGAAATACCTAACAAAGTTGTAATTGCTTCCAATATTTCTCTTGGAAATACTTTTTCCTTAAATGCAATGATTGATTATAAAAAGTATATATTATTAACAACTACCCTGTCAAATTTCTTCATATATCATTTTCTTATTTACTTGGACTTATTATATTGTTTTACAAGCGCACTTACTATCGATGAACTAGCTATAAATAATAATCCAGTTTGTGGTTCAATCATTGTAAAATCAACCAATCCATGTCCTATTATTACAGCTTGAATACCTGCAATCATTGGAACTAATCTACAATTTTGTACATGAAGAGTCTTTAAATTTCTAAACAAATTAATTTTCATATAAGCATATATGGAGAGCCCAACAGCTCCAAGTGTAGTCATTATAGTAATCCAGATATTATGACCATGGTATAATGTTGCATAATAGTAACCTTTCATGAACTCTGCCCCATGCTCGGTTATTCCCATAATACCCCACCCTGTAAAAGGCTTAAGCTTTATCATTTTTAAACAACCATTCCATATTCCAAGACGACTAGCAAATGAGCCATCAAGATTATGGCCAATTACAATTTCTAACATGTGTGATGGCATAAGCGTAATTACTGCTGTAAGTATAAATATTGCTATAAACATCCACATATCTTTCTTATTACCTTTAAGAATATAAAAGATAAAAAGTCCAAATAATAGACCAATAAAAGCACCACGCGAAGCCGTTAAATACAATGCAATAACAAAGCAAACCGTTGCTGTTTGATAGAATAATTTTGTAGTTTTAAATGTAGTGCTACAGAAATAAAGCCCTATAAGAATCATTATGGCAAACCAATTACCTGCTACATTTGGATTTCCAAATGTACTATATATTCTATCATTAAATACTTGCTGGGAAGTAATTTTAAGAAATTTCGCCCAAATATTATAATTAAAATATACATTAATAACTTTCTCGATAATCCCTAAAATTGCTGATAATAACGAAAAACGCACTAAGTATATGCATATCTTTTCTACCTTATTTTCATTTTCGCAATAATTTTGTAAAAAAACGCTAATACATAAATATATAAATAGAACAAATGATAGGGCAATTGAAGCAAAACTATAATTTATAGCCCCCACTATCAATGACCAAATAAAGAGTAAGCAAAGTCCTATATTCCAATAATTTTTGTATATTCTCACTTTTCTAAACAACACCATATATGTCATATATATTGCAGGTACTATTGTTGTATAGGGGGAAATTACTGTTAAAAAGACTAAAATGACCATAATATAAAACCCACTTTCTCTTATAGTAATATACACTATTTCCTCAGTTATCCCCTTATGTTATTTAAGTTGCATATATTCTCCTACTTAGGAATGTCACTATTACCTTGTATTTTAGGTAATATACGATAAACTTCCAATAAAATAATATTTATAGTAAGCCACACTCCTCCAAAAATATATCCTGCGTAAACATCACTTGGGTACTGCGTTTGAAAGAATATCGGATTTAGCCCCACAA
>NZ_JAENWL010000124.1 GCF_016650095.1 Clostridium sp.
CACCGCCTACAGCAACTATTATGTCGTACCCAGATTTGTTTGCATTCTTTGACATTGCGCCGGCATCACTGAGTTTTGCAGTTATTTCATAATGGTAATTCAGTTTTTTCTCATCTAGAATCCCAAATATTTTTTTAAATAGCTTTTTACTCTTTCCAGACTTTGATCCCGGATTCATTATAAAAAAGTATTTCATAGCTCCATACCTATATTTTTGATGATCTTCAATACCTTTTCAATGGACTCCTCCTTTAAATTAGCTCCAGCTATAAGTCTTACCCTTCCCTGATTTAAAGGAACAGAGGGAGCAATAAAAGGTGTTGTTAATATTTTATTTTCATAAAACTTCTTTGCTAAATAGATAGTAGCTCCAGAGCTTCTCGTAACTATTGAAGTTATAGGGGCTTTACCTTCCGCAAGCTTAAAACCATTTAAAGTCAAACAATTACTTATATTATTTCTATAGTTCCACATTCTTTTACTTATATTATCAAAATCCTTCTCTATTATATCAATTACTTTTTCAATACCTCCAAGTGATGATGGAGGCAGCGCAGTGGAATAAACAAGGTGAGGACAATAATATCTAAGATATTCAATTATGCTCTTAGGTCCAGCTATTATTCCACCAGAGTTAGCAAAAGCCTTGCCTAGTGAGGCAGTATAAATTCCTCTATAATTATCTATGGAAGCCTCCTCTAGGATTCCCTTTCCACTTTTACCTATAACCCCTAGTCCATGTGAATCATCAATTATAGGTAACGCGTTATACTTTGAAGCTAAAGCTACTATTTCTTTAAAAGGTGCAATAGTTCCATCCGTAGAAAATACTGATTCCGTTACAATAAAAGACTGGCGGTATTTCGAATTTTGCTTAAGTATTTGTTCAAGATGTTCCATATTATTATGACGGAATGGTCTTATCCTGCAACCCACTGCCTTTATACCTTCAATAAGAGAAGAATGTGCATAATGGTCTACTATAATTAAGTCCTCCTTTCCTGCAATAGCTGAAAAAAGCCCATTGTTAGCCTGATAACAGGAAGGCAATAGAATTGATGATTCAAGCCCTATAAACACAGAAAGCTTATCTTCTACGGCTTTAAATAAATCAATATAGCCTGTAGCAATTGGAGTTCCACAAAGGGAGGTACCATAACTTTTAATAGCTCTGCAGGCAGCTTCTTTAACCCTTTCATCATCTGCAAGCCCAAGATAATTATTTGAAGCTAGGTTTATAAAATTTTCACCTTCAATTGATATTGGGTCACTAAGTGCTGATTTAAGCTCACGATAGTATGGATTGAAACCAATCTTTTCTACGATATTCTTATCTAGCTTATATCTTTCATAAAACTTATCAAAACTCATGTTTACTCACCTTCAATCTGAGGATATTTTTTTCTCATCTTGTCAACTATATCTGATACGAGCTTAATATCCTCAAACTCTAATTCATCAATATTTAGGGAAAACTCCTCCTCAAGGCCACATAATATCATCAATTTACTAAAAGAATCTACCTCTAAATACTGAGTTAAGTTACTTTCCAAAGATACTTCAAATTCATTTTCTAAATTTATTTTAACCACTTTAATAACTCTTTCTTCTAAAGTCATCCTCATACCCTCCCATAACATTTTGTCTCATTATTTGAATCGCACATAACCGTGCATATATTGCAATTAGTACATTTAGAACTGTAGTTAAGATTTTGTTCCAATTTTTGTACAAAGTCAGGTTCACATATAAATGGCCGGCACAGACTTACAAAATCCATGTTCTCTTTGCTAATAAGTGCTTGAATTTCTTCACCCTTTCTAATTCCCCCTACACAAATTATAGGTATTTTTGTATACTGCTTGGCTAATCTTGCATACTCAATATTATATAAAGGCTTAAACTCCTTTATTTTAAGTTTTATAAGTGGATATATAAATGCCTTCCAAAGCTTTTTCATATATCTATTGTCAACTTTATAAACTGGATTATGACTTAGAATTATATCTACCGGAATGCGACCCCGAATAATATTTAGTGCATAATCCATGGTACCATAACTTACTTCTATAGCATCCACTTTCATCATATCTAAAAACACAATAAGATTAATAAATTGAGCTTCACTAAATCTTTGTAAATAATCATCACCACCACTTACCTTCACAAGTATAGGAAAATTCTCTCCACAAAGTTCCCTTATACCATTAATCGTCCGCTCTAGAAACTTGGTTCCAATTTTAGTGTTTGGGTCTACAGCGAATATATCATTTCTGTTATTTATATGTGGAATAAGAAATTGATGAATAAGATATCCATGGGCTGCATGGAGCTGAACTCCGTCAAAACCTGCTCTTTTAGCCAGATAGGCAGAACTCGCAAAATCTTCAGTAATTTTAGAAGCTTCCTTCGTAGTAAGCACTTTAGGTGTAGATCCAAAGTAATAGGATTTTTTCTTTGATACTCCAACCACCTTAAAACCTGTATCTTCCTGCCTTGTTTGACGCCCGGTATGAGCAATTTGGAGAAATATTCTCGAACCGTACCTGTGCATCTGTTTAGTAAGTCTTTCATAATATGGAATCATTTTTTCATCATCAATGGCTGCCTGTCCCGGCTGCATTGCTTTTCCATCTTCAGATATAAAAGTAAAACCTGTAATAATTCCACCTACATCATTTTTAGCAAGCTCCGAATATAATCTAAAATACTCTTCCCTCGGAACTCCAAAACTATCACACATACCTTCAAAAGTAGCAGATCGTATAATTTTATTTTTTAAAACACATTTACCTATTTTTCCTTCTTCAAATACTTTCATACATTTCCTCCTTAGCCCTTACTATCGGAATATAAATCAAAGAGAAATCCTACAAAGATATATGTAAGAATAAATAACATCATACCAAGAATAGGATTCATTAAAGCAATTAAGGCTGATTGCCCACAAGCACAGGCTTTAAAATTTACCGATAAGGAATAGTAGGTTCGATCACCATATGGATATTTATAGTATAGAACACCGGTCCATATATGCATAAACAATGTAAGCGCAGCCAAGAATAAAAAGATGTTATTTAAGTTAAAACTAATTAATCCAAAATAGTATGCAAAGGCAAAAATAACTCCAGGTATAATTGATGCTACTAGTGCTATTTTCCTTGACTTTTCAACACCATATTTCACCACAAGAGTTTTCTTATTCGCAGCCAAGTCTCCTTTATAATCCTTAAAGAAGGTATAGAAGGTCATTAGTCCATTCATCACAACCAAAAGCACCAGTAAGGCCGCAGCATCGGATGTTATTTGAGAAGAACCCATGGGACCCATTGCCATATATCCAACGACGGAACACATGGTGATCATTATTCCAAAGACTATATTACCTAAAATTCCATAACCCTTTGCATATTCGTATATAATATTTAGAATTACTGCCAGTAGTGCTGGAATAATAGCTATAGGTTCTAAAAATATAGCTATAAGAATCATAGAAATAGAGAGTAAAATAAAAGAAGTTACTATTGCTTTCTTAGGATTCAGCTCACCAGTGACCATAGGCCGGTTAGGAGCATTTATTCTATCTTCTTTAAGCCCCAGATAGTCATTAACAATTTGATTTATCCCCCAGCTTAAAAAAAGTAAAGACAGTAGAAGAATCTTTTTGAAAATTAAGGAATCCCCTTGCATTGCTACGTAACTATTTTTAATCGTACACTCATAGTATGAAACCCCTACCCATCCAGCAATTCCTGTTATAAATGCATAATAAATTCGCATTGACTTAATATAAGCTTTTAAAAAATGTATCATAGCTTCCATCCCCTTATAAAATTCACTTTACACCATTAACCTCTTCTAATCTTTTCTTCATATACTCATAATCAAAGGAAAAGGTTATTCTTTTACCTTTTTCATCTAAAATACGGTAATGCTTTGATATTATATTTTGTTGAATCTTAAGGTTTCCATTTTCTTTTATGTCTTTCCACCAAATTTTACCGCCCATAGTAGGTATATAACTTTTAACATATCCATCATAGGCAATTGATAGAATTATGTCTTGGGGCTGACCACCAAAGGTTATTTCTAAAATCTCACTGTCTCTGAAAATAGTACACAAAGCTACAGCAGCTGTCCATCCAAGTGAAGCCCTTCCCTTTTCTATTTGTATAAGTGTTTTCTTTGACATTCCTAGTATCTCAGCCATTTTATCTTGAGTGTAACCACATTCATTCCTGATTAGTTTAGCCTTTTCATTCACTCTTTTTATGAATTCTTCTTTAGTCATAATGATAACCTCCAATACGTTTCTATCTGTTATGTGTAATATTACACCTTTTGATGCTATTTGTAAAGTTTTATTAACATAATTTTTTACATTTCTTATATTCTCATTATTTTTATAGAATCTTCTAAGGATCAAAAGAGGGTGAAAGTATTTTTAGGGTAAAAAAAAAAGCCTTACAAACATATTGTTTGTAAGGCTTTTTTGGTGCGCCCAGGGGGAGTCGAACCCACGGCCTACAGATTCGATTTATTGCTATTTATAACTTTCTATACATAACTATAACTTAGACATATCAGTCTTTACAAGGGTATAACATTTTAAGGACTTTCAAAGCTTTCTAACACTTATGTGGGAAAAGTGTGGGAAAGTATGCGAATTGCTTTGTGAAGTATTTTGCTTTTATGCTTCGGGTTATACATATTGTTAAAAGATAAAATAAACAAAAGGAAGCCCACTCCTCCGCAAAAAGATTTGGACTTCCAACTAAAACAACACCTATAAGAGCATTGCTATTTTATTATAGCATACTCTTGGTGATTATAAAGGAGATGTTATCATGAATAATTATGTATTAATAGACTGTGGTTTGATTCATCAATATCTAATTAAAAAAGAGGATATAGAAAAATTAGAAGATGAAACTTTTTACACAGTAGAGACCGTTAAGGATTTGAGTGATTATAAAATTGAAAATAAAGATGATAAATTAATTTTTACTAAAGGATCAGAGACACTTACTTTTAAAAAAGTAGCTGTAGATATGTATTTAAAATATGCATTGGATGAATTGTAAATATCCACTGCCTTTTAAATCCTAAAACCCTTGAAAATACACTTAAAAGGCACCTGCCTTTGTTGTCAAATTTCTGAACTTGAAAGGGCCTGGGGCTATTAAATAAAGATATACACTGCCATTTAGGTAAAATTGATAAATTTTAAAATATTTGATAGCCTCATGAGAGCATTGTCCATTACTGCTATTAACATAATAATTTTAAGGGTGGGGTCCTTATAAAAATTAAGGGTGTGTCCTTTTAAGGTTAGCTTTGCACCACAATAATAATAACCACTATTTTCAAATAAAGAAAAATGTATTTCCATTAACCTTTTATTTTAAGACAAAGGAAGAAAAATAATCAAAAAATAAAAAAAGACCTCAAGCTAATATTTAAACTAACCTTAGGGTTGAAATTATTAATGTAACTAGAATAAGAATAACTGCTATAGGTATAGCAACATTTATTTGTATACTGCTCTTTTTAGATTTGCACATATAATTACCTCTTTTATTTTTTTCTAAATTATTGCCATACTACAATTATTTATACACAAAATAAAAAAGCACCAGATTAACTAAGTGAATTGAATATAATTTGTTGAATAGTCTATAATTTGTTGAATAGTCTATAATTTAAATGTATTCATAATCAATTTTTCCTTTAACTAAAGAGTACTACACAGGACTTCCAACCTCGTGCAGTACTCCTTATTTTAAATCTTAAATAATATCCACCTACAGCTGCTTAACTCATATTTTATTTGATATAGCTTGTCAGCTCCATTAACTACACTCTTGCACTTGTAGTCGAGCAAAAAGTTACCCAAGAATTTTTCTAAATTTAGCAATTACGCCAAACTTTCAAGTAGAAATTATTGATAAATTATACGTAATGAGCATGTAATATCCATAACACACATGCTTCTTCAGAAAATTTTACATAGTATCGGGGGTAAATTCTCTAGAAAATAAAAAGAGTCATGAGCTGATATCCTCACTCATGACTTTTGTATTTATATTTCTTGAAATCTATATTTTATGCATCCTTATCAAATTCTTCATTTGTATTTTTAGTCCTCTTTAATAGTTGTATTGTTTCTGATAGCTTTTTATTTTCTAATTCAAGTAACTTATTTTTATTGTTAAGTTCTTCTTTTGAATCTATATTGCGAAATTGTTTTAAATCAAATAATAAATTAATTTTATTTGAAATAATTATCATATCTTGTGGCTCAATATATCCTTTAAAGTCTATTACTAAATTTCTGTGTATTGGCATTATCCCACTTAAATCTATGTAAGATGGTTTTGAGACCCCTTGCACCTTACTTTCTAAATAATATTGTGTTGGTATTTGTTGAGTCTTTAGTAATTCCATATAATCTTTATCACCAAAATGAAATGGCTTAAGTGATGTTATTGGAGCGCCATAAACATAAGGATCAATAAGATTTGCATTTGAAGATAATATTAAATATGGTCGTACTTTTACCCTTTGAATTATATTTGCCGGTAAACTTCTAGTATTTTTATTTTCTTCTATTTTACTAGATATTTTTAAAAATTCTTTTACTTCAGTTGATCCTTTTTTTATATATCCTTTGCAAAACTCAAATTCTTGTTTAATCTTTTGAGTACAACCATCACAAGTTATTCCTGATTTATGTCCACATTCTTTACAATTTTGATTAGCACAGTCATCTAAACAACAGTTAAAAAAATAAAATGGTAATTTAAACTTATACGGAAATCCTACATAATGGACTGTACCACGCTGTTTCCTACTTTCATTTCTTAACTTTCCTTTCATATCCGAAGGTAAGAAGTCCCCTAATCTACTCATCTTTTAATCCTCATCTTCAATACTAAATTTTATGATTTTCAATATATTAGAATCAAAAATATCAGGATTAACTTCATAATCACCAACGACAGGATATTTAGAATACACCCTTTGCATTCTTTGCATAATAAATTCTGTTGTATCATTTCCTTCAGTCCAGAAAAGCACTGGGTTGTTATGATCCTCTTTAATTTTCATATTAATTTCATAACCTCTTTTAAATGATTTTTTCTCATTTAATAGGTTATCCGTAATTATTCTATTATATTCCATATTTTGATTAAAATTTGAAAATTTTACCAAGCTTTCATTAAGATCCATTGCTACACTGTAATTATTATTATTACTATTATTACTTGTCCATTGAAGATTGCTCACTTGGAACATCCCCTTTCTCCTTTATGTATCTAGTTAATACTATTTCTAGATTATTATATATATGTTTAATCATTTTATCTAATTTTGTATTTAGAGTCTTAAGACTTTTAGTTTTTATTCTAAATAAAATTTTTGCAGAATATGAAGATGTGTTTATAAGGTATGGATCAACTGCTAATATTACTGGGTAATCATAAATTGTAGAATAAAAAGTATAACCTCTAAATGTTATTTTTAAATCAGTATTCGTATTATAATAGGTTTTAAACTTATCCAAAAATAGATCTTCACCTGTATTAAAAATTAAATTAATATCAAAATCTCCTGAACTTATTTTACATTTAGGATTTTTTAAGATCATTTGTTCATAAATATCATTTATAATGTCTCTATTTTCAAGTACACTTTCTTTGGTTGTAAAATCAATTTTTATCTCATTGTCTGAAATAGTAATAGAATCCATTGACTCTTGATTTAATATATATTGAATGTATTCATTGGATTTATGTATGTCAAATCTATCTTCAATATTTTCTATCTCAAACGAGTAATCTAACACATTACTCTTTAGATTTATACTTATCATAAATCTATTCTGCTTGTCTATCATAATTTTGCCTCCTACTTTAGGCTTATAAATTAATAAGTATAATATTCGATACTTAAATAATACCATTCTATACTTAATACTAAATTCCTTCATTGTACGGATAACTTTCATTCGTCAAATTCCGACAAAAACAATATTATTTTATGCTATTAAGCTCATTTTACATCTAAAATTCCATTTTTACAATTTTGTTAATATGGCATGAACACAATTTATTTTCTACTATATTATACTTATCAAGTAACAAAGGTGTGCAAAAAAATAAAAGAAGACCTAAAGCTAGATTTCTCTAACCTCAGGTCTTTTGTAATTATATTATTATTGTGGCTTCCGCTTCAGGTGTTGTTATAGGTTGTAATTCAATTCCGTTTGAATTAAAGTATTTTATAATAGGTTCTGCTATAGTTACTGGATCCTCAATAGCTTTTATGATTAAAGGTTTATTTTTATTAAATTCCCCTGCAATGCTCTGTCTTAATAATTCTATATTTGCATCCGTTATGCCAGGTATCTTTTGTTTAATTAAAGTTTCAAACATAATTTGTTTAGCCTGAACTGTATCTCCAATAATTTCACTTAATCTAAAATGCTCTTCTATTAAATTAAATATATCTAAGGCTAGAAGTTTGCTTTTGGTATAGTTTGTAAGCCCCACCTTAGCCACTACAAAGTCTATTATCTTGGGGGCTAGTTTTACTACCTCTTTACCTATATAGGCTAAAAACCCTGTCAGAACTGTTAATAATATTGGGTATAATACATCTAAAAAATTTTGCATTAATAATACACTCTCCTTAATTTTAAATTTAGATAGGGAAGACCACTTCCTCTCTTATTTTATTGTAATAAAAGATTCAAATCCATTTTTTTTAAGTTCTACTATTCTTTCTTCCGCATTTTCTCTGTTTGCAAATGAGCCTGTAACAACTCTGAACATTATGTCTGCTTTTACTACGGGTACAATTATAATAGGCTTTGCAATAGGTTTGATAGCCACACCAAGCTGATTAAGTATCCCATGTGCAATTGCAACACCAAACCCTTGTTGCTCTGCTACGGTGTCAATTGCGTTGTTATCCAAGTCATTATCAAGGAACGCA
>NZ_JAENWL010000337.1 GCF_016650095.1 Clostridium sp.
CACACCGTTTTCTCCAAGTATTACAGTCTTTACATGAGGTGAATTAGGAAGCATTGTAATTATCACATCTGTTCTTTGTGCCACATCTTTTGGTGAAGAACCTTCCTGTGCTCCTGCTTCTACAACTTCCTTTACTGAATCCTTAAATAAGTCATATACAACAAGACTGTAGCCTGATTTCAAAAGAAGTTTCGCCATGGGTTTCCCCATTATTCCAAGACCTATAAATCCTATATTCATATTATCTACCTCCAATTTTTATTTTTGAACCAACTTTAATACTGCATCGCTTATTGCCTTTGGAGTTAATCCATAATACTCCATCAAGTCATCATAATTCTGAGCTGATGTACCAAAGCAGTCTTTTACTCCAACAAACTCTATTGGGAGATTTGTTTCTAGTCTCAAAGCTTCAGCTATAGCACTTCCAAGGCCCCCTATTATAGTGTGTTCTTCAGCAGTAACAACTGCTTTGCATCCCACTGTTGCTTCTTTTATTGCTTTTTCATCCAGAGGTTTTACTGTGCTTACATTAACTACCTTTACAGATATCCCTGCCTTCTCAAGTTCCTCTGCTGCCTCCATTGCCTTAGATATCATAACTCCATTTGCAAAAACTACAACATCTTTTCCTTCACGAATTGTATATGTTTTGCCTATAGTGTACTCTGTATCTTCACTAGTATATATCGGCAAATCATTTCGATTTATCCTTAAATATACAGGCCCTTCATACTGTGCCATTGCCCTGACCATTTTACTTGTCTCAATAGCATCAACAGGTACTATTACTGTCATATTGGGTATCGCTCTCATTATAGCAACATCTTCAATTGACTGATGCGTTGAACCGTCCCCATAATCTGATAGTCCAGAGCTTGAACCACATATTTTTACATTTAATTTTCCAATAGAAATTGTCTGTCTAATCTGATCATATGCTCTTCCCGACATAAACACAGCAAATGTACTTATAAACGGTATCTTCCCTGTAAGTGAAAGACCTGCTGCTGTTGATGCCATATTTTGCTCTGCTATACCCATTTCAAAATATCTTTCAGGGTACTTGTCCTGAAAGAAGCATGACATAGTAGACTTTCCAAGATCAGCTTCTAGTGCTACTATGTTCTTATTTTCCTTGCCAAGTTCAACAAGTGTTTCACCGTATGCTTTTCTTAAACTATTTGTACTCATCTTATAATGCACCCCCCATTCTTAATGCTTGTATATCACCTTTTGCTGTAGCGTATTGTTCCGTTGTCATTGAACCATTATGGAATGCAGCTTTATTTTCTGCAAAAGATATACATTTCCCCTTAATTGTTTCAGCTATTATAACCGTAGGTTTTCCTTTAACCTTTTCTGCACTATCCAGTGCCTCGATTATCTGAGTTACATCATGTCCATCTATCACTATTACATTCCATCCAAAAGCTTCCCATTTAGGAACGATAGGGTTGGTATTAAATCTGTCAACTACAGCTCCTGTTGCCTGAATCCTATTTCTATCAACTATTGCAACAAGGTTATCTATCTTAAAGTTTGAAGCAGCCATGGCAGCTTCCCATATTTGACCTTCAGCCATTTCTCCATCACCTATCACAACGTATACCCTGCTTTTTTTACCATCTAGCCTGAGTCCCAGTGCCATCCCATTTGCTATTGAAAGCCCCTGTCCGAGTGACCCTGTATTTGCTTCAACTCCTGGTGTTTTTGTAATATCAGGATGACCTTGAAGCATTGCCCCCAAGCATTTTACTTTTTTTAATTCTTCTTTAGGGAAAAATCCTGCTTCTGCAAGTGCTGCATATTGCACTAATGCTGCATGTCCCTTGCTTAATAAAAATCTGTCTCTATCCTCATATTTCGGATTTTCAGGGTCTAAATTCATCTTATAAAAGTATAATGCTGCAACAACATGTGCACATGAACATGAACCGCCAAGATGCCCTACTTTTCCTACTCCAATTATATCTACTATATCTTCAATTAACTGAAGCCCTTTTTCTTCTATGTTTTTTATTGTTTCCTTTGACGTCATAATTATACCTTCTTTCAATTTATTTATAAAACCTACAAGATTTTTAATCTATAGGAGTTCATACACTTTAAATCCTTCATTAGACAATAAGTTCAAAACTTTAATAATTTTATTTGCATAATACTAATTAACAACCTTTAATTCACTGTCCATTTTTGATACTTTCTCAATTGTGGTTACTATATGATCTTTTAATGTTTTCTTAACCTTTTCTATGTCTCTATCCTTTATAGCTTCAATTATTAATTTGTGATAATAAAGGCCATCAGTAACCCCTAAGTTTCTGACAATTTCAATCATAGAAACACTTAGAATATCTTTAATAATATAATTCACTTTAATAACCAGTGAATTCTTGGTTGCTTCAGCTAAAGCCATATGAAAATTTAAATCTTCAGCAGAAAATTTTTCAGTGTCATTCTTATATTTCTCCATTTTGCCATATATTACTTCAAGCTTTTCTATATCCTCCTCAGTCGCCCTTTCAACTGCCAGTGCACCTGTTTCTATTTCAATAATTTTTCTAAATTCCAAAACCTGAAGTACTTCTGTACTTTCTAGAAAAAGCATAGGCATCAGCGAGTTCATATACATATCTGCTGAAAATTCCCTCACAAACGTTCCGTCTCCTTGTCGTATCTCAAGCAATTCCAGAGCAATAAGCCTCTGTAATGCGTTTCTTACCGTTACCCTGCTTACATTAAACATCTTAACAAATTCATTTTCTGATGGAATTCTTGAACCAGGTGGCCATTCTCCACTTGCAATCTCAGCCTTTATTTGTTCAAATACTTGATTGCTAATATTATTTTGTTTAATAGGTTTAATTGCCATATGTCATTTCCTTTCTGTACCATATGCTATATAAATAATTGTTATTTATTAGTCATAATACGTAGGTTGTATTACATGTAATATTATAATATACTCATCACATATTTAATAATTTCTCTTAAACAAATTGTTTTTTTTATATTGAATAATCTTATTATAAGGTATTGACTTATTTTTTAACATGTGTCATGTGTATTAAAAAAAAGCAAATACTTGTATACTTTGTACAACTTCTTATTCCAGCACATTCATAGTATCCTTATTTGCTTATATATAGACAAATAGGACAGATCGTGCAATCTGCCCTTTTATTCTATAAATAGCTTGCATATTATTACTAAAAATCCACATTTCTATTAAAATATACTTTCATTGAATATATAATAATTATTTTAATATCTTTTATTTGCTATGCCTTCCCTTATTTGTCCCAAAACTTTAAAATAATTGTCTTGATCCTTTAGACAAGTGCCAACAAACATACAGTCTATAAGTGTTAATGCACTAATCCTCGACTCCATTGCCTCACTTCTTGACAGATTCTCCTTACCATAGGATACGAGAACCACATCCGATACTTTTGATATAGGAGATTTAAATTTTGAAGTTATAGATATAATTTTTACTCCTTTTCCCTTCCCAATTCTCAAATTCTCTACTAATTCTTTATTACTTCCGGTATTTGAAATCGCTATTATACAATCATTTTCATCATACATAGAGCTTACCATAGCTTGAAAGTGGGAATCATCATGAAATATACAGTACTTTCCTGTTCTCATAAACTTATGGTACGCATCAAGAGCTATTGCCGCAGATCCCCCCATACCAAAGAAAGCTATTCTTTTCGCATTATGAATATACCCTATAGCTTTATCCAATTCCTTACTGTCGTTTATTCTTAAACTTTCATTAAGAGAACTTATTGTGGAATTAAATATCTTTTGCATCAAAACCAATGTATCATCATTCTCTTTTATCTCCTCATGTATATTTACAAGAGGCTTTACAATTTCACTAGCTATACTTATCTTTAAATCCTGGTATCCTTTAAATCCTAATTTTTTACTAAGTCTAAACACTGTTGCTTCCCCACATTTACAATTTTCAGCAAGCTCAGTTATAGATGAATGGATAATATCCTTTGGATTTTTAAGTATGTATTCTCCAACTCTTTTTTCCGTTCCTTTTAGTTCTGAATATATATTCCTTAATCTTTCTATACCGCCTATATCATTCATTTTATTACCACCTAATAGTATTTTGGCTTTTCTAGCGATTTTATCGCACAAATTCATCCATTTCTATTATACTATAATATATCATATAATATCTAATTACATAAGTAATAACTGC
>NZ_JAENWL010000148.1 GCF_016650095.1 Clostridium sp.
ATATATTTCATATAAAAATTCTCCTTAATCTTATTTATGACGCACGCAATATAATCATATTTTTACTTCATGATATTTAGCAAGTTGGGTAGTTTTGCCTATCCCGCCAAAAAGGTATATTAGGGGCAAAATATATTATTAATGTGGATTTTGGACGTTTCGAAAGTTACACAATGTACTTGTGTAACTTTCACTTCCCTTATTTACCAACGACTTTGGGAGTTTAATATAAAAAGGATAAATTGAATGTTACTCAAACTTCGCACATGTAAAACATAGATAAACCTTTGATACATCAACGTTTTAAAGCATTAATAAATAGAAAAATCCTCTTAAAAATGATATAATGTAAGTAATGACAAATACAATAAACATCAAAATTAGGAGGACTTATTCATATGACCAATATACCACAAATTAGTGAAAATGAAAATGCTTTTATAAAATCTATCACAAATTTTGTTAAAAAATTCAAGGTGATTACTGCTCTGAAAAAATCTAACTGCTATAAAGAAAAAGGTACTTCTGTACACGATATCTTTTGTTATCTTTTGTTATCTATTGCAGCTTGTTTATACTGGCAAAAGTATGTACATGAATTATAAAACTGAAAATACTGAACCTAAATTCGGTAAAGACACCGTATATAGATTTTTAAATTCAATGTACATCAATTGGCGAACATTTCTACTAGAACTATCAAGAACTGTTATAAATACACATTTAACAAATTTAACTTCAGAAGATCGCATGAATGCAATTATTGTTGATGACTCATTTTACGGTAGAACTAGAAGTAAAAAAGTGGAATTACTTTCTAACGTTTTTGATCACGCAAGCAAAGGTGCTAAATACAAAAGAGGTTTTAGAATGCTTACAGCTGGATGGACTGATGGCAATACATTCGTGCCTCTTTCCTTTAATTTACAAAGTTCTGATAAAGAAAAAAATAGGTTTTGCGAAATGAAGGAAGGCCTAAACAAAAACTCCATTGCCTACAAACGTAGAAAACAAGCAATTTCAAAGTCTACAGATGTTATGATTGACTTGCTTAAAACTGTTGTAAAGGCTGGTATACCTGCAAAACATGTCTTGTTTGATAGTTGGTTTTCTTATCCTTCTATAATAATGAAAATACTTAAACTTAACTTACATACTGTAGGTAGGCTTAAAAATACTACCAAAATAAAATATATTTTTAACGGTGAAAGAAAAACATTATCCCAAATATATAAATCAAGGAAAAAACGACCTGGAAGATCAAAATATCTTTTATCAGTAATGGTGCAGATTTATGATGCAGATGATAATAAATTGGATGTAAAACTAGTTTTTGTTCGGGATCGCAATGATAGAAAGAAATGGATCGGATTCATTTGTACTGATTTAAGCTTAACAGAGGAACAGATTATTGCCCTTTATGGAAAACGATGGAGCATTGAAGTTTTCTTTAAACTATGTAAATATTATCTAAATCTTGGGAAAGAATTTCAAGGTCTTTCTTATGATTCAATGACTGCACATACTACAATTGTGATGACCAGATATATTATGCTAGCTGTAGAAAATAGAAATACTAAGGATGAACGCACCATGGGTGAACTGTTTTTTCTTATCCATGACGAACTTCAAGATGTAAATTTCTCAGAAGTTTTAAGAGTTATTCTCGATGTTTTAAAAGAAGTTCTACAGGATCTATTGTTTTTAACTGACGAGCAAATAGATAGATTTATTGATAATTTTATTTTAAAACTACCTAAACATTTTGCTGAGAAATTTGGGACTAAAAAAGTAGCTTAAAAGTAAATATTAATGCTATTTTAAGCTACACAAGTATTTATCCGTAAGGGTTTTCAGGCATTTTTCGCCTGCGAAGTATGAGAATGTTACTTAATATTAATATTTGATACTGTTATGTAACATATTTTCTGCTTTGGTCCTAACTCAAAACCTCAAATATGCTAATATACCTTTTTGGCGGG
Source organism: Clostridium sp. (assembly GCF_016650095.1). Classification (GTDB taxonomy): domain Bacteria; phylum Bacillota; class Clostridia; order Clostridiales; family Clostridiaceae; genus Clostridium_AD. The sequence goes on from NZ_JAENWL010000148.1 coordinate 1,983, forward strand.
TAAGGTAAAAACACCCTTAATGAATTGGTGCTTAAATTTAAAATTTAAAGTTTAAAGTTTGTTTTAATTTCCCCCAGATTTATAGTCTGGGGGAAATTTTTTGGAAAAAACAAACAAAAAATATGTTGAAATATGTTATAAATCAGTGTAAACTATCTTAGATAGAGAAAATAATGTAAAATAACATGGCTGCAAGAACATATTATTAAAGGGAAGAGAAGGGATTGTATGAAATTCATAGCAAATTTAGGTGTAAGAAAAAGACTTATTGTAGTGTTTGTATTAGCATATATTTTTATGCTTTTAATTGGAGTACAGGGGATATTAGGTGCAAATAAGATAAACCAAGGTTCTAAGGCCATATATAGTAATAACTTAATAGCTATTAAGGGTTTAGAAGAGATTAAAGGGAATTTAAGTGATACTGTAGAAAAAACAAAAATAGACCAATTAATTAGTGAAAATGAGAAAGCCACTAAGGCGATAAATTCAAATAATATAGCTCAGTTTAATAAAGTTAGGAAAATAATTATAATCTACATAGTAGTAGCAATTTTATTTATAATTCTTCTATCATCGAAAGTGGATAAAAATATAATGAAGTCTTTAAACAAGATAAAAGATTCAGCTAATAGATTAGCTTTATACGATTTTTCAAATCCTATTATTATTACAAGCATGGATGAATTTGGACAAGCCTCCATTGCCTTAAATATAGCCCAGGAGAATATTAAAGGGCTAGTAAAAGAAATAATGAGCCATGCTTCAGATATGAGTGCATCTTCTGAAGAAATTCTAGCTACAACTCAAGAAATAACAGCTAAAATAGAAATTATAGATCAGTCAACAGTGGAAATAAACAGCTCTGTTCAAGAAGCAAGCAGCACCTCAGAGGAAATAGCTGCATCTGTTCTGGAAGTTAACTCAAGTATGGAAGAGTTATCTTCAAAGGCTATGGAGGGTAGTGGTAATGCTGATCAAATTAAAGAGAGAGCAGGAAAAGTTCAGGCATATGCTAAAAGTGCTTTGGAGAAAAGCAATAGTATTTATGAAGAAAAGGAAAGAAACATATTAAAAGCTATAGAGGATGGAAAAGTTGTAGATGAAATAAAAGTTATGGCAGATGGAATTGCAGCTATTGCATCACAAACTAATTTGCTTGCTTTAAATGCAGCCATTGAAGCAGCTAGAGCTGGAGAGCAGGGAAGAGGTTTTGCAGTAGTTGCAGAGGAAGTAAGAAGACTTGCAGAACAATCTGCAGAAACTGTAAATACCATTCAAAGTACTATAATAAAAGTTGAAACTGCATTTAAAAATTTATCCGTAAATAGCAGTGATGTACTTAAATTCATTATAGAAAATATTAAACCTGTCCTAGAAGAATACTCAAAATCAGGAAAACAATATGGTGAAGATGGTGAATTTATAAGCGCTATGTCAGAAGAGATTGCATCAATGTCAGAAGAAGTGGAAGCCACAGTAAGTGAAGTCAGTAGGGCAGTTGAAAACCTGGCAGAAAATTCACAGCTTTCCGCAGAACATACAGGAGATATTCAAATTAGTATAGAGGAAACTTCAAAAGCTATGGAGCAGGTAGCGCAAGCTTCACAAGTTCAAGCAGAACTTGCACAAAAGCTTAACGAACTGGTACTAAAATTTAAGATTTAAGGATATATTTTAAATAAATGGGGGGAATTATAAATGGCTGATTATAAAATGGAGCTTACTACTGAAGAGATGGACATCTTAGAAGGAAAACAGGGTGCTACACTTCAAAAAGCAATAAAATCCTTAGTGTTATATGGAGAAGCCTTTGGAGCAAAACGTCTGTTAAGTATTGATGGACCCATACATCTTGTAACATCCTTTGGAATTCCTATATTAAAGCCTGTGTTTGATATGATGGAAGAGCTGATCTCAAGTGGACTTGCCACAGAAAAGAAATTTACTGTGGACCCAAGACCTATTGACTATGCAAATGTGAAATGCAGCTTACCAGAAAAAGTTGTATTTAAGATCATGTATGGAAAACAGAAGGAATATGAAGCACAGCTTAAGAAAGTAGGGCTTAAGGATGAAAACGCTTTTACTTGTACATGCTATCTTCCTCAGGTAGGTAATGTTCCGAAGAAAGGGGAGATATTATCCTGGGCGGAATCCTCAGCTGTAGTTTTTGCAAATTCAGTATTAGGGGCTAGGAGCAATAGAAATTCAGGAGTTATTGAGCTTCTTGGAGGGATTGTTGGTAAGGTTCCAGAGTTTGGTCTTTTAACAGATGAGGGAAGAAAGGCAAAGTGGTTAGTTGAGGTGAAAACATCCAAAATACCAGAGGCACAGATTTTAGGAAGTGCAATCGGTATAAAGGTAGTTGAGGATGTGCCTTATATAGTGGGTCTGGATAGATATCTTGGAAGTGGTATTAATGATAGCACCATTGACTATCTAAAGGATATGGGGGCAGCAAGTGCATCAAATGGTTCAGTGGGACTCTACCATGTTGAGGGCATAACTCCCGAGGCTGTAGAACAAAAGAGAGAACTTCTCCAGGATGGTTATAATACATATGTTATTGATGACGCAGAGATAGAAAGAACATTAAAGTCCTATCCAATGCTTTGGAAAGACAAGGATTTAAAGCCTAAAATATGCTTTATTGGTTGTCCACAACTAACCATGAACCAATTATATGGTTGGGTAGAGAAACTGGCATTAGCATTACAGGCTGAGGGGGGAAGCAAGTTAGCTATAAATACGGTTTTATGTGCCGCACCAAATGTTGCACAGGAGTTTGAAAAAGACAAGGAAACCTATAAAAAATTAAAGGATATGGGTGGAAACCTTACATCAATTTGTCCACTTATGTATATGAACAACCCACTTTGTTCAAAAAAGCCTGTTATAACAAACTCAAATAAGCTAAGAACCTATACAACTGCAAGATACTTTGTGGATGAGGAAATATTGAAAATAATAGCTAGGGGGAGAATATAATGGGAAGGACATTTAAAGGAAGGGTTGTTTTAGGTGGAAATATTAAGGGTGAGTGTGTTGTTAGCCATGAGGGGGTAAATACCCTTGCTTCTTTTCAAAAGAGTGCCCTTAAGAAAGCTAAAAAAGTTATATGTTCTGACGGAAATAATAAAGATCTATATAATAAAAACTTAACAGGTAAAATAATGTGTTTGCCAAAGACTATAGGCTCAACAACAGGGGGAATGGTACTGCAAACTATTGCTCAAATGGGTATAGGACCACTAGCAATGTTGTTTTCAGAACATATAGATTCTCTTGCTGCGGCAGGAATAATACTTTCTGATGTTTGGACTAATAAAAGAATTATAGCTGTTGATGGGCTTGGGGATGAGTTCCTTAAGTATGTACATGATGGACAAGTAATTGATATAAAAGAAGATGGCACAATATTTGTGGAGGGGGACTAATAATGGAATATAATAAAATATTTGAGCCAGGAAAAATAGGTAAATGTAAGCTTAAAAACAAGATTATAATGGCCCCTATGGGAAATATCAATATGGCAGATCCAATTGGAAGACCTCTTCCTAAAATGATTGACTATTTTGTAGAGAGGGCAAAGGGAGGCACTGGGCTTCTTATTACTGGACTTATTCCTGTGTCCTTTGGTATTGATCCTACGGTTTCTGAGGATAATAATACTACATATTTTCCTAGAATAGATGGTTCCTCAAGAACCAGGCTTTCGGGATGGAGAGATCTTACAGCAGGGGTTCATTCCTATGATTCAAAGATATTCATACAACTTACAGCGGGACTAGGACGGGTGGGTTCTCCTGAACCTGCATTAAAAGGCAAGATGTTAAAATCAGCTTCCATTAATAAAAACTATTATGTACCACAATTGCCACATCTACCCTTCACAGATAGAGCAATTAAGAAGATAGTTAAAAGCTTTGGACAGAGTGCAATAAATGCAAAGGTGTCAGGCTTTGATGGAGTTCAGCTTCACGGACATGAAGGATATCTTATGGATCAGCTTACTTCAGCCCCATGGAATAGAAGAAAGCTTGGAAGGTATAGCAATAAATTTCAGTTTGCTTTAGATGTTGTGGCTGAAATCAAGAAAAGATGCGGTGAGAATTTTCCTATAATATATAGAATCGATCTTACCCAGGGGCTTAAAGAGTCCTATGGTGAAAAAGTATTTAAAGAACGTTTTAAAGGAATGGAAAGAAGTATGGAGGAGGGACTTGAATTCTGCAAAGTTCTTGCAGAAGCAGGAGTGGATGCCTTCGACGTGGATAAAGGTTGCTATGATAATTGGTTTTGGCCACATCCACCAGCATATTTTGATGATATACCCTATGTAGAGGAGATAGCAGGAACACTTAAGGATTACTTTAAAAAGAATAATATAGAGGCTAAGGTTATAGCAGTAGGAAAGCTTGGTAAACCTGAAAAGGCTGAGGAGGTTCTTGAAAAGGGATGGTGTGACTTCTTTATGCTTGGAAGACCATTATTAGCGGATCCCTATTGGCCTCAGAAGGTTAGGGAAGGAAGGGTTAAGGAGATTACCCACTGCATGGGTGATCAGGAGGGTTGTATACAATCCTTCATTCTTGGTGGACATCCTTGCTGTGCATTAAATCCTTACACTGGCTTTGAAGATACAAAGAAATCTGTTAAAGCAGATAAAATAAAAACTGTAGCAGTAATAGGAGGAGGACCTGGAGGATGTGAAGCTGCAAAAACAGCCTATCTTAGGGGTCATAAGGTTACACTATTTGAAAAAAGTTCTAAATTAGGTGGGCAGTTAATTTACGGTGGTAATATGAAAATAAAACATGATCTTTTAAGATATGTAGAAAATCTTCAATATCAGATGGAACTTTTAGGTAAGGCTGGTCTCCAAATAAAATATAATACCACTGTAACTCCAGAAGAATTAAAAGGAAAATATGATGTTATAATCTGCAGCAATGGCATAAAGCCTTTTATACCTAATATAGAGGGCAAGGATACTATAAGGTTTAGTGAAGCTAGAGAATTTTTAAGCACAGACATGAAACTACCAGAGAATGTTAAAAAGGTTACTGTTGTTGGAGGCGGCGTAGTTGGCTGCGAAGTGGCATACTCTCTTGCCTATGAAAAAGGATTGGAGGTTACTGTAGTAGAAATGCTTCCAAATGTAATGAGTGGAGTAGTACAGGCCAATAGATCCATGCTTTTATGGATGATGATGGGAAATGGAGCTCCCTCAGGGAAAATTCAGGGCGCAATAAAAACTCCAGTAAAAATATATAATGCATCAAAGGTTGTAAAGTTTCAGGAGGGTAAAGTGTCCATCAAAGCAAACAAAAAGAGAAAAGAGCAGTACACGCCTTGGCAGACCCTTGTACCTGAAAATATTCATAACCCCTTTGATAAGATTTTAGATCCAAATAACACAGAGGATATATCAATTGATACTGATTATGTAATATTTTCAACTGGAGGAAGTGCTGATGATTCTCTGTATTATCAGCTTCTAAAAGAAAAGGCTGCTAATGAAATTTATTGTATAGGTGATGCAAAGCAGCCAGCAAGAGCTTGGGAAGCGATTAGTTCTGCAAATGATATAGCTAGAAGCATATAAAACAAAGTGTGGTTAAATTCCCTCAAACTAATAATTTGAGGGAATTGTTTTAATAAGGGGTATGAAGAACATAGCTGTAACCAGAAGCAATAGGAAAATTTCAAACTTTATTTGAGAGTACTGGTCTATAAATACTTTTTTAAGGATTCTATACCAAGTTTCAAATTACTTTTCTCCATAACTTTTTCAATAGTTCCCATTTTCAGTTCTTCTGCCAGGGCTATAATATCTGTTAAGGTTTTATATGAATGTTTCACTTGATCCTGTAGACGGCATATTTCAGTACACCTTTCGAAAGTTCCTATAATGTCAAGAGTAGGAACTTATTTTAAGATTAGCTTACCATATGCATCTAAAATACTCAATAAAATGCTTTAAATACACCTAAGTTCAAGTTCCAAAATAAGATTCGGAACTTTCATATATGGAAAA